>NZ_KB291378.1:64452-102358 GCF_000318295.1 Capnocytophaga sp. oral taxon 326 str. F0382 | reverse complement strand
CGTTTTGCAAACGCCCACATAAATAAAACTTTTTCGGACACCCTCTTACAAAAGATAACCTTATTAAAAATTCAATAATATGAAAAAATGCTTTTTAACGTTATGTACTTTACTAGCAGTGTCTATCTCTTGCCAAAGCAAAGAAGATGACGTTAACAATGGAGGAGGTACACAGTCACCTACTACCCAATCGCAAACTACACAACCCTTACCCCCTAATACCCAACTCACTCAAATAGTGAATTACCAGCCTACTAATGAAATATTCTTAAACCCCGAAAGAGGTTTTTTAACACACCAAGATCAAAAAAGTGATAGCTGGCAATTAAATGCCAATTGGGTAAGAGAAAAAAGAGAAAAAGAGGGACTTAGCCTTGTACTCACCATCTATTATATGAATGAGTTTCGCGAGCAACCTATTTCAGAAAGCTTTCTAAATCGCATTCGCAATAATATGCGTGCTATTCGCGAAGGAGGTAGCAAGGTTGTGTTGCGCTTTGCCTATTCGTACGATCAAAACGACTACAACAATGGCAAAGGAGACGCTTCTTGGCAGTGGACAGAAAAACATCTCAATCAATTAGCCCCTATCATCAAAGAAAATGCTGATATCATAGCTGTGTGGGAAGCAGGTTTTGTAGGGGTGTGGGGTGAATGGTATTACACGAATCACTACAACTTTGAGCCTGCCGATAACGCCCAAGCGTATGAACCGCGCAAAAAGGTATTAGCCAAAGAGTTGAGCATTTTACCTAAGGATAGAATGGTAAGTGTGCGTTACCCGAAAGCTAAACTCTACACTCAAAATATAGGCGTAGAGAACGCTCTAACGGCTCAAACAGCTTTTACCGGTAGTGACCTTTCTCGTATAGGCTTTCACAACGATTGTTTCCTCGCCGATGACGACGATACTGGCACCTATCACCACATACAAGAGCATCGCAAATATGTAGCCAATGAAACTCAATACGTAGTAATGGGGGGCGAAACCTGCCGTCCGGCATCAGGCTATTCTTCTTATGCCGAGTGTAGTAACGCCCTAAAAGATATGGCTACCTACCATTGGAGCTACCTCAACCAAGACTATTATGAAGGGATTCTAAACCTTTGGAAAAACAAATGTATGGACGATATCAAAAGGCATCTCGGTTATCGCTTTGTGCTTACTGAGGGAAAATTCAATGATAATATCAAAGTAGGAGGAAAATTACAACTGCAATTGAAGATTAAAAATGAAGGTTTTGCAGCGCCTTTCAATCCGCGTGATGTACAGATAATCCTCACAAAAAAAGGAACTGGCGAAAAACATATTTTCAAAGTAAATACCGACCCTCGCCGTTGGACAGCAGGTAGCACTACCGAAGTAGGTGCAGAGATAACCCTTCCTAAAAATCTTACCGCAGGAGAATACAACGTTTATCTCAACCTCCCCGACCCCTACAAGAGCCTATCCACTCGCCCTGAGTATAGTATCCGTTTAGCTAATAAAGAAGTATGGGACCCCTCAACAGGTTACAACAAGATTCACTCAATAAAGATTAAGAATTAGAAATTAACAGTTAGAAATTAATAATTAGTCGTCAAACAAACCGAAGTAATCTAATTTGTTTGACGACTAATTTTCCAATCACCAAATTGGTTAATTGACAAATTATTTATACCTTTGCCCAAAAATAAGAAATATGAGGCACATACAATTCAATCAAGATATAACATTTGAACAATACCAAATGGCAGTACGTGTGTTAGAAGCCATAGGTTTAGATGTGCAGAAGAATGAAATACAATCTTTACCTTTAGAAGTAATACAAGGCATTGAGGAAGGTTGGCAAGAATTGCGTGAAGGAAAAGGAATCCCAAGCTCAGAAGTTCATCAAAAAGCAAGATTGTTATGCACAAACAAATAATATGGGCTCCTAAAGCAGAATTAGAGTATCTTTCTACATTAGATTTTTGGATTGAACACAATAAATCTTCTACTTACTCTCAAAAGATTATAACAGAAGTTGAAGCTGCTGAAAAGAGAATTATACAATTCCCTTTCTCAAACCCAGTTGTATATCAAACACCTCAAAAAGAAATTAGAAGAGTAATAATACTCTACAACTTTTCTCTATTTTATGAAATTTTTCCTGATAGGATAGAAATTGTTTTCTTTTTTGATAATAGAGATAATCCTGAAAAACTAAAATTCTAAATCAATGAAAAAAATAATCACACTTTTTGCTATAACTGCAACTTTTAGCTCTTGTAGTTTCTTTTCTAATGCAGCCAAAGAAGCTGCCAATACTACCGAAGAAATCGCTAATAAAACCGCTACTAAAGCAGGCGAAATCGTAGGAAGTACAGCACGTTCTTTCGGCGATGGTATAGGAGAAGGCATTGACAAATCAGGTAATTCAAGACTAAAACTTTCTGAAACTCTCACCCAACGCGGCTTAAAATTAGGTCATCACACCGTTAGTGATGAAAATGGTAATGATAATAAACTTTCTCTCTACCTCATTTTCGAAAAAGACTTTGAAGGTAGCGTAATGGTAAAAGTATTTAACAAACAAAACATAGAAATTGGGCGCGTAAAACAACAAATAAAAGGAAAAAAAGACGATGCCGCTTATTTTGACTTTGTATTCGACCCTCGTACTAATATCGACCCTAAATACACTATAATCATAGAATAAAACATTATCTCTTGCCTCTTAGCTCTTACCTAAATAAAATGAATACTGTAGAACAATATAACAAAGTAATTGAACAATGCCGCAGTCTCTTTATCAATAAAATGAAAGACTATGGCAGCGCGTGGCGTATATTGCGACTCCCCTCTCTCACCGACCAGATTTTCATCAAAGCACAACGCATTCGCGGATTGCAAGAAAACGCTGTACACAAAATAGACGAGGACGAAACCACCGAGTTTATAGGCATTATCAACTATGCATTAATGGCACTCATTCAAATAGATAAAGGCATTGCCTCTCAACCCGACCTCAATGTTGAGGAAGCTACAGCCCTCTACGATGCCAAAGTAGTTGAAGCTCGCACCCTAATGGAAGCTAAAAACCACGATTATGGCGAAGTATGGCGTGAAATGCGCGTGAGTTCTCTCACCGATATTATCTTACAAAAACTCTTACGTGTAAAACAAATTGAAGACAACCAAGGTAAAACACTCGTAAGCGAAGGTATTGCAGCTAACTATCAAGATATAGTAAATTACGCTGTATTCGCCCTCATCCACCTCAATAATTATTAATTGTTAATTGTAAATATTATGCCAACAACAGCTACAATAACAACTACCCACAAAGCCAGTAACAGCAGAGGCTTAGGACTTGTAATGCCTACTAAAAAGAAGTCTACATCTAAAAAGAAAAAAACAATAGAAGAATTAGCTGAAAGAGCTCAAGCTATCATTAGCAAGTACGATATCAAACCTTTTAACAGAAAAGAATTATATGGTAATTTGTGATACAAATATCATTAGCAAACTTCTATTTCGCGATCCTGAAGTAATGAAGCAAATCAATATAATAGGACTGAAAAATATATATATCACTCCTATTGTATACATCGAAATCGTACATTGGCTTAGTGCTTTTAGAAAATTTACTCGTGAGGACAGAAAGGAAATCAAAGCCTTTATGGACTCTCTAAAAGTACTCCATATCAATAAAAGTATTTCTGAACTTTCTATTGATGTTATCAAAAAGGATAATAGTCTTGAATTCCCCGATATTTTTATCGGTGCAACAGGAGTATATTACAACTTGCCTGTATACACCCACAACCTTAAACACTTTAAACTTATTAAAGGTATCACCTTATACAAAGAACAATGAAATCTAAAATATCTGTAATAGGCGGCGGTAGCTGGGCAACTGCCCTTATCAAAATCCTTACTGCCAATATCGACCAAGTGTGTTGGTATATGCGCAATGAACAGGCTATTGAGCACATCAAAGCAACCAAACACAACCCTAACTACCTCAGCGATGTACACTTGAACATCAACAAGCTACACCTCACTAACAACATCAACGAGGCAGTAGCTTTTAGCGATTATATTGTCTTCTCTATCCCTTCAGCTTTTTTAAGTGACGAATTAGAAAAACTCACCGAACCGCTATCTAATAAAAATATTTTTTCTGCTATCAAAGGTATCGAACCTAAAAGCGGACTCATAGTAGGTGATTATTTCAATAAAATACATCACGTACCTTATGCTCAGATAGGAGTTATAGCAGGCCCTTGTCACGCCGAAGAGGTAGCCCTCGAACGTCTATCATACCTCACAATCGCTTGTCTCGATGAGGAAAAAGCACGCTTTATGGCTGAAGCTATGAAACGCCATTATGTGAAAACCAAAATATCCGACGATGTGGTAGGTATTGAATACGCTGCTATGCTCAAAAATATCTATGCCCTTGCTGCGGGTATTGCACACGGTTTGGGATATGGCGATAACTTCCAAAGTGTACTAATGAGCAACGCCATTCGCGAGATGCGACGTTATATCAAGCATATTTACAAAATCAAACGCAATATCAATAACTCCGCTTATCTCGGTGATTTACTTGTAACTGCCTACTCGCTTTTCAGTCGCAATCGTATGTTTGGCACGATGATTGGCAAAGGTTATACCGTAAAAAGTACAATGGCTGAAATGAATATGGTAGCCGAAGGTTATTACGCCACCAAAAGCGCTTATCTCATCAACAAAAATCAAGAAAAACCAAGCCGTACCCCCATACTCAATGCCGTCTACAAAGTATTATACGAGGGCAAAAGAGCGAGTATAGTGTTCTCAGAACTCACTGGAGAATTGGATTAGCTTCCTCCCCTGCCCCTCCAAAGGAGGGGAGCTCACGTGAGAAAAACATTGTTAAACTTTTATTTATCCCCTTAAATCCTTTTTGTGGATTTGTCCCCTCTCTTTTGGAGAGGGGAATGGGGTGAGGATTATTATGTTCACAGGAATTATAGAAGAAATAGGTAAAATCGTACGAATAGAACGCAAACAAGCGAATCTGCATTTATACGTAAAAAGTTCGTTTACTAATGAACTAAAAATAGACCAAAGTGTTGCCCACAATGGGGTATGCCTCACCGTAGTAGCTATCGACGGCGATGTATACCAAGTAACTGCCATTGCCGAAACCCTTGCCAAAACCCACTTGGGCAGTCTGCAAGTAGGTGATGCAGTAAACTTAGAGCGCGGTATGCTCCTCAACACCCGTTTAGATGGACATATCGTACAAGGTCACATCGACCAAACAGGTACTTGTACTGCTATCCAAGAAGAAGCCGGTAGCACCCGTTTTACTTTTCAGTACGACCCTTCCACGGGTAATGTAGTGATTGAAAAAGGCTCTATCACTGTGAATGGCGTAAGCCTCACAGTAGTCGATGCCACTCGTGATAGTTTTAGCGTAGCAGTAATCCCTTATACTTTAGCGCATACCAATCTACAACATTTACAAATAGGTAGTGTTGTAAATTTAGAATTCGATGTAATTGGTAAATATGTCGCCCGACTTATGCAACGATAAAATATAGATTTTGCCAGAGTTCAAAGACTTTGGCAATTTTTTTAGGTAAAAAATTTGGTTTATAAAATAAACTTAATTACCTTTGCCGCGTATTTGAACGTAAAAACCTTTTAATGTTATGGAATTACAGCCTTCCGATAGCTTGAAAATCATTCAAGAGATTATCCAGCAACGCAAACAAAAGTATGAAGCCAATGGCTTTTTCTTGCTCTTTTGGGGCGCACTCATCGCACTGTCAGGAATAGTGCAGTTTACAATGCTCATCAGCGATTTTTATCCTAAACAATCGGGAATGGTATGGGCAGTATTAATGCCTTTAGGCTTTGTAGTTAATTTTGTAATCCTCTTTAGAAATAGAGGCGAACAACGCAAAGCTTTCCTTTCTGCCGATTGGCTTGACTGGGCGTGGTTTATAGCGGGAGTGATTGCCCTTCTCAGTTTCTTAATCCCCTTCACTTCGTGGAATAACTATGAAATTGCTATACTAACCATCTACTTTCCTTTTGCTTTTGTAGCTTTAGCTGTAGCTTTGCAACTCAAAATGCGCCTTTGGGTCACTACTTCACTCATAGCCATCGTAATTATCTATAGCGTTTTATATTGCCCGTATGGTATCTTTTTACCTTTACTTTGCTCAATTGTAGCGTGTTTGCTATTTTTAATCCCTGGTATTCAACTCTATATTCACCATAAAAAACAACAAAATGTTTAGCGAACTCGACCCCATTTTGCACTCACAACTCCGCTTGGCTATAGTCTCTTTGTTAATATCAGAAGAAAAAGCCGATTTTGTGCGTATCAAAGAGGTTACCAAAGCTACATCGGGAAATATATCTGTGCAAATACAAAAGTTAGAAGCTGTAGGATATGTTACTGTAACCAAATCTATCAAGGACAATTATCCAAACACCGAACTTCAGCTTACCCACAAAGGGTTGCTTGCCTTTGAAAACTATGTAGAAGCCTTAAAAAGTTATCTCAAACTCTAAAAAAAAACGATATTATGAAGTATTTAAATTTGTATTTAATGTGTTGGCTATTGTTCAGCGGAATAGCCACTGCACAAAGTACGGATGCACAAATCGCCTCCGTTTTAGCCACTGCTCACCAAGAAAAGAGCGAGCAGCCTTTGCGTGACTTTTACGAAAAGAACGAAAAGCAACTTTCCGATTATTGGAAAGCCTATCTTTTGTATCGAAAATCCTCTATGTTAGGCACTTATGGAAGTGTAAAGAATGAGGCTCTTCGCCTTCTTGGCAAAGCCGATATAGAGAAAGCCATTCAATTATTGGAAAAGAAAACCGATAAAGATGCTGAAGACTGGGTACTTTTGGCTCTTTGTGAAAGCTATGCCTTAAATTTTGTAGCTCCTAATGCCAATATGTACCAAAAAGCAATGAAGATTAGCAATGATTTAGACGAAGCGCTATTGCTAGACAAAGCTAATCCGCGGTATTTTTTAGTGATGGGCATACAAGATATGCACACCCCCGAAATGTATGGTGGACAACGCAAAACAGAAAGTTATTTTCAGCGAGCTATCGCTCTATTTAGCAAAGCTCCTAAAGATAGTCCCGTGAGTTGGGGTTATGAAGAAACCTATCAACTATTAGTAAGCTACTATTTGAAGAAAGGAGAGAAAGAAAAAGCTAAAGAAACTGCTAACAAGGGGGCTACTCTTTTCCCTCAGAATCAGTTCTTCCAGAAGATTTTATAAGTCTCTCCCATAACAACGCACGCACTTCTTCTCGTAGAGTCTCTTTATCGTCAAGGGTTTTGCCTTGGGTAGAAATAGGCGGCAGTACATCCACTCGCATTGTGCCTGTACTGCCCGCAAAAAAGCGGAAAGGAAAGCGCTTTTTAGTATCGTAGAACACCATTGGCACTATGGGAATTTGGCACTGTATGGCAATGCGAAAAGCCCCGTCCTTAAAACTATCGAGTACAATACTCTCATCATCGGGTACGCCCCCTTCAGGGAAAATACAAATGCTCAAACCTGCCTCTATGCGCTCCATCGCTTGAGTATAGACCTCCCTCCTACTCTGCGGACTCTTTCTATCTACCATTATCGCCACCCGTTTGTAGAAATAACCAAATAAGGGTAGTTTGGAGAGTTCTTTCTTCCCTACAAACACAAAGGGGTTTTTACTGCAATACAACATTAGCATTATGTCCATCATACTATAGTGATTGGCAACCAACATATAACTGTGATGATCATTAGGTATTGTATATTCGCGTTTCACTTTAGGGAAAAAGCCCATTGCATAGAGGATAGGTGTTGCCCAAAGGCGTCGCATCACCCAGTACAAAGCGCGATACCACCTTTTATGAGCAGTAAGAACGAGCAACAAAGGCAAAAGGAGTAGTATAATAGAGGCTACAAGCACATAAAACCAAGACTTCCAAAGTAGCCAAAAAGTGTATTTCAAAAATTTCATTTTTCTTATCTTGAGGGGGCAAAGATAACGCAAATATTTATAAACAACAATTTATAAAAAAGGCTATCCGTTTATTTCCGGACAGCCTTTTCTAATTTTATTCTACTTTTTAGTTTACTAAACAGCAACAACTAAGGTTTTGAAGTTAGTAACCTTGATTTTGCTTCATATTGCCATTAGCTCCCATTTCGTCATCTGGAATAGGAAATGAGTATTTATAGCTTCCATAGGTTACCGTTCCATAAGTTTGTAAAGCATCATCTACAAGAGGCATATCTTGTTTATTTCGTGCAATATCATAAAAACGGAAGCCTTCACCTGCAAACTCTTTTCGTCTTTCTAACAAAATATTCTCAAGAGTTGCCGATGTATAAGCGGTTGCACCTCGTTTTGCAGGTATTAAATTCAGCTGAGCAAGGGCATTTGCAGTATCACCTAAACGGAAAAGAGCTTCGGCATAAGTGAGCACCACTTCTTCATAACGAATAACAGGTATATCTTGTGAACCTATGATATCAGTTTGTTTTCGCATTCTGTAAGTTTTACCAGCTTTTACTTCGGAAAAAAGAGCTTTTCTAACATCTCCTGTTTCGTATTTTGAATACAAATCGTTGAGCATTACCACATCTCCATAAGTCCCAAAATAAATATTTCCTAAACTATTATTACCTGTATTATCACTATCGTTATTAGCAATAGAAAAAATTTGATTTTTAGTATTATCAGTTGTAAAGGTTTTTGCAAAATCGTTAGCATCTGCAATATCCAAGCGAGAACCTTTGTGATCAATTACGTACTTAGCAGCATCACGAGCAATTGCCCAATCTTCAAAGAAAAGAGCTACACGAGCTTTGATAGCATAGGCTGCAAAAGTAGTAATGTAGTGAGCAGAAGCGTCATCTTTGCTTGCTGATAAATTGCTAATAGCTGCGTTTAGGTCTTCCATTATAAGTTCATAAGTACGCTGAACCGTTTCTCGAGCTGGATAAATGGCTTTTCCAAATACTTTTGTATAAGGAACACCTAATGCTTTTGTTCTGTCAGACTGTTGGTATTGTTGACCGTAAAGTTTCAGCAAGTCAAAATGAGCTAAAGCACGAATGGCATAGGCTTCCCCTAAATAATGATTCAGCGTAGTAACATCACCGGTAATTTTTGCTCTATCAGCATTAATAACTACGTTGGTTGATACTATTGTTTGATTGATACGCTTCCAAGCAGTAGAAGGGTCGTTCTCTGTTTTAGTCATAGCCATTTTAGCAACCGTAACAAAACGGTTTGAATTTGCATCGGAGTATGCGTTATCGGAACGCACTTCTCCAAAAATAATTACATCTCTTCCGTAGTACTCTCTTGAACTCATATGATTATACGCTGAGTTTAAAACACTTCTAACGTCTTCTACAGAATTGATACTTCCCCCTAACTCTTTATCTTGCTCCAATGTAGGGTCTAAGTCGGCACAGCTTGTAGCTAACAAAGCTGTGCTAAATAGTGTGTATATAACTTTTTTCATTTTGTTTAGAATTTTAAATTAACACCAAAAACTACAGATTTTACAGGTGGTGCTGTAAGGGTAGTATATCCCATTGTATTGCCTTTATTACCCACTTCAGGATCAAGTTTTAGACCGCTGTCTTTCACCCAAGTATAAAGATTAGTTCCTCTAAGGGTAAAGGTAACTCCATCAAAACCTGTTCCTTCTAAGTATTTAGAAGGCACTTCATAGCCCAATGTAATGTCTTTCAAGCGTGCAAAAGTACCATCGTATAAGTGACGAGAAGAAACATCGTGGAAATTATCAGCGCCTGAATAGGTTATTTTTGGCACATCGGTTACATCTCCTGCTTTTTGCCAAGCGTTTAATAACTCGGCGTCTCCATTATAATTTACTGTTGTAAAATTATTGGTTCTCAAATAGAATTGAGCAAATCGTTCGTATACTTTATGCCCTCCTGTAAAATAAACAGTAGCATCTAAAAATACCCCTTTGTATTGAAGGTGAGTAGACAGACCTCCTGAATATTTTGGAATGGCAATACCTTGGAATCTTCGCTCTGCGAGGTTATAGTCTGATGTTTTCTTGCCATCTTTGGCATACCACTCAGGAGCCCCTGTAGTTACATTGACACCTGCCCAAGTTGGCATATACCAATAAGCATACGTTTCTCCCACTTTGGTTTGTTTGTATGCACTCCCTGCTGTTGGGTCTACATCGGCGCCTGTACCGTCTTTTGCCAATTCTTCTACCCTGTTTTTAACTGTTGCTATATTAGCCGACAAGTTCCAAGTGAAGTTTTTATTACGGATAATATCAACCCCTAATGAAGCCTCAATACCCTTATTGCTCATTGCTCCTGTATTAATAGCTTGTTCTTCAAAACCTGTAGTTCTTGACAAAGGCACGTTTAGCAACAAATCATAAGTATATTTATCGTAATATGCAACAGAGCCTCTTAAGCGCTGGTTAAATAGTGCAAAATTGAGCCCTACATCAAAAGTACGGTTTTTCTCCCAAGTAAGGTCATCATTTCCTAATGTTTTGGGGTAGGCAGCTCCATTTTCAGCATAATCAGCATCATAGGCTAAAAGTACTTGATATTGGTTTAAATCTACCCCAGAGTTCCCTGTAAGCCCATAAGAAGCTCTTAATTTTAACTCGTTGAAAACTTTCCCAAGGGCTTCAAACTCTTTATGAAGGTTGTAAGCAAGACCTAATGACCAGAAATTCCCGTAGCGATTTCCTTTTGCAAAACGAGATGAACCTTCTCTACGAATACTTGCGTCAAGAATATATTTTTCAGCATAAGAATAGTTAAGCATTCCTAACAACGATACATTCGCCCAATCTTCAAAAGTAGAATATACTTTTTTTTCTTTTGTTACAGAAACGAGATTGGTTAAACCATCAGCGGCTATATTAGAACCATAACCTTCTAAATAATTCTTTTTGTACTTTTGATATTCATAAAGTGCTGTAAGACCAAATTTATGTTTCTCGGCTACATTGAAATTATACGATAAGGTATTTTGATATACCCAAGTAGCGTGGTGAGTCATTATACGTTGTGAAGACCCATTTTGTTTATCATCATCACTGTGTATTCTGTTTCTATAGCTTTTATAATCTGATGAAATGTAATCTACATTGGCACGAGTAGAGAATACTAAATTTTTAAGCAGTTCGTAATCTACTTTAAAGTTTACCAATCCTCTTAGGGTATTGTTCTTTACTATATCGTGTTCTTGTAGATACAAGTAATTGTACAATCCTGTATACCTATTAAATGTGGTAACATTATACGACCCATCGGCATTATAAGGATTCGCCCAAGGCGACATCATTACTTTTGCTAGATAAGGATTCGTAAAAAAAGCTGATTGCTCAGCAATAGGATTTTGAGATACCCAAGAGCCATTTACTGAAGCCTCTAACTTCAATTTATCATTCAAATCTCTGTTGATTTTTATCACTCCAGATACGCGTTTAAAAGGGTCGGATGTTTTTACTGTAGGTTCTGTTCTGTTATATCCCAAGGATACATAGTAAGTTCCTTTTTCATCTCCTCCAGAGACTGATATATCGGCAGAAGTCATTACAGCATTTTTGTTTTTTATAAGTTCTGACCAATTGTTGTTATTTAATGCACTATTAAAGTTTTCTGCTCCGTTAAGTCTCAAACCATTGGTGTGGGCAAAATCAATTGCGTTGTCGTAAGTTACACCTCTGTTTGCAAATTGGTTTGCCAATCCTTGTTTTAACAAATGATAGCGTTGGTCACCCGTAAGAGGAGACCTTTTAAAATACGCATCGTTTTGAAAACCCACTGAGGTATTTACATTAAACTTTGTCTTTCCTCTTTTACCAGATTTGGTTGTAATAACAATAACCCCATTAGAGCCTCTCGCCCCATAAAGAGCTGTAGCAGCAGCATCCTTGAGCACTGTTAAACTTTCTATATCTTCGTTGTTAATACTTGCAAGGGTTGACATTGAAGAAAATGTATCTTTATCCTCTGTTAGGTTCTCTGTGATTACTGGCACACCATCTATCACATAAAGAGGTTTATTACTACTATTCATAGAGCCTACCCCGCGAATCATTACGGTCTGTTCTGCTCCTGGTGTTCCTGAAGCAGCGTTAATTACCACCCCTGGAGTTTTCCCTTGTAGAGCTTGGTCTACAGAAATAGCCGAAGGTGTACTTATATCTTTACTTGATAACTGTACAGTATTTCCTGTGGATTCGGCTGCTTTCTTTTTAACAACACCCAAAACCACTACTTCGCCGATCTCTACGGCTTCTTCTTGCAGTACTACATCAATACGACTTGAAGTACCAACTTTGTGACTTTGGGTCTTCATTCCTAAAAATGAGAACTCTAAGGTCTTACCCGGAGCAACCTTGATACTGTATCGACCCTCCATATCAGTTTGGGTACCGTGGTTTTCCCCTTTTACGACTACGGCTACACCCAACATTTCTAATCCGTTGGCATCACGTACCGTTCCTGTAATCGTCCTTTCTTGTGCAGTAGCGACTGCTGAAAAGAAAAGAACGAATAAAAACACGTAAAATAGTTTTTTCTTCATCGCTATTAATTTTATAGTTTAACACCGCAAAGTTATAGAATAATTTTACAAGAATCCAAATACTATCAGATTTTTTTTCTACAGACTTAAATACTTCTCATTGAAACTATTTTTTTGAACAAATCGCAATATTTCAGTTAAGAATTTATCATATTCTCAATAAAATAGACTTTTTAATAAAAATATCTCATTTTTCATCTTAATTTTTTACCTATATTACAACATTGCTAAAAATTGTGTTAAGTTTCTTATTTTCAATAATATAAATAACATATATACTGTTATAAGCATTTTTTATAACTAAGAAAATCAATGCTCTTTTCTTCAAATTTTAACTATATTTAACATTTTCATAAACGTAAAAAATCTCTCGTTGCAAAGCTATTTTACAACGAGAGACCTCTATTTTATTGAAAATAATTCGTTAAAAAACGAAATCTATTATGAAAATCCTAACCATAATCCCCAAGGAATTCTGGAAAGTAATAGCACTAAAGCTATACCGTAGAACAAGGCTATTTTGCCAAACATCTGGCGCACCTCAGTCTGCTTTTTGAGTTTTACCCAACCAACAGTGATGAGCGCTATGGCAATGATATTCATCAAAGGGTGTTCTAACAACAGAAGGCGCAATAAGGAGTCTTTCATCACTACTTTAGCCCCCTCACCCCACATCTGCAAACGAGGCGTTGTAACATATAGTAACAAACCTAATAACATTTGTATATGTGAGAAAACAAGTGCAAACAAACTTAAACGGAGGTCTTTTACCTCAAAGTATTTTTTATTCTTGAAATAACCGATAAGTGCATTAACTACCGCCGCAATAAGCACAGCTAATACTATATAGGCAGTGAATGAGTGTAATTGTTTAATTAGTTGATACATAAAGCTTTCTTTTAAATTTAGGGCGCAAAAATACAAATCTTTTCCAAATATAGTGATATATTGGTCTATTTTTTGTAATTTTGCGCTGAAATACAGTGATTAGCAACTTTTTGCTTTTCACTCTTAAATTTTCACTATAATGACAGACCAAGTATTTGCCCTACACGTGGCAACCCGCAACAATCTTTTAACTTATTTGGAGAACCTAACTCCTGAACAATTAGCACAAATCCCTAATGGATTTCACAATAACATCTGGTGGAACATCGCTCACTGCGTGGCACAACAACAAATACTCTGCTACAAACTATCAGGACTCAATTTCGTTGTACCCGAAACTTTTGTAGATACTTATAAAAAAGGCACTTATCCCGATGGGCATATCCCTACCGCTGACGAAATTCAAGAATTGCGCAGCCTGCTCATCAGTACCCAAAAACAACTACAAGCCGACTACGAGCGCGGAGTATTCTCTAACTTTACCCCTTATACTACCAGCTATGGCTATGCGCTCACTTGTATAGAAGATGCAATACATTTCAACAACACTCACGAGGGTATGCACCTTGGGGTGGTAATTGCTTTAAACTACTTTGCTAAATGATAGAAGATAAAACGCCACACCGCACCTCATTAGCCGATTTAGGTGAATTTGGACTCATCGACCGCCTAACAGAAGGTTTTGAAATCCACAATCCTTCCACTCTCAAAGGCGTAGGCGACGATGCCGCGGTAATGGATTTTAAAGATAAAAAAACAGTTGTCTCTACCGACCTGCTTATTGAAGGTGTACATTTCGACCTCAGTTATGTACCGCTGAAACACTTGGGTTACAAAGCGGTATCGGTGAATGTATCCGATATTTATGCAATGAATGCCACCGCTACCCAAATAACGGTATCAATAGCAGTATCTAATCGCTTTCCGTTGGAAGCCTTAGAAGAACTCTATGCGGGCATTCGCTTAGCGTGTGATCGTTACAAAGTAGACTTAGTAGGAGGCGACACGACTTCCTCTACACGCGGACTCATCATCTCGGTAACGGCAATAGGCGAAGCGAATGAAGAGGACTTGGTATACCGCAACGGGGCACATCCTAACGACCTTATAGTGCTCACAGGCGATATAGGAGGAGCCTATATGGGTTTGCAGATATTGGAACGCGAAAAAGCTGTTTTTCAGGTAAATCCAAACTCTCAACCCGATATAGAGATGTATTCTTATATTTTGGAACGCCAGCTCAAACCCGAAGCCCGCAAGGACATTCCGTCACTGCTCAAACAATTGGGTGTAAAACCTACTGCGATGATGGATGTGAGTGATGGCTTATCGTCAGAGCTCTTGCACATTTGCAAACAATCGGGGGTAGGTTGTAGGTTATATGAAGACAAAATACCTCTTGACCCACAAGTGATTAGCACTTGTGAGGAGTTCAATTTAGATAGCACTACCATAGCCCTAAGTGGCGGTGAAGACTACGAACTGCTGTTTACTATCACCCAAGCCGATTACGACAAAATTAAAGGCAACCCCAATTTTAGCGTAATAGGTTACATTACTGATAAAGAGGAAGGCGTAAACCTCGTCACTCGTGCAGGACAGTTCATCCCAATCATAGCGAGAGGGTGGAACGCATTGAGCAATGATTAATGATTAATGGTTAATGAATAAAAAGATAGATATAAAAATAGATAAAAGTCTTGATAAATTTAAAGGGAAAGTACTTTTCCCAAAGAAATTAGCACTTGCTGAAGAACTCTTACAACGTGCTAAGTTTCCTACGGAATTAAAAGAGAAATTAAACATATCATAAAAGAACTATTATGAAAAGAAGAGCATTTTTTAAAAATGGGGCTTTAGCAGCTTTAGGAGGCTTAGTATTGCCTTCCTTTGATTTACAAGCGCAAACCCTTGGGGAAGCCCATAAAAACAAACGCACTAAAAACATCATCTTTATGGTGAGTGACGGTATGAGTTTCGGTACTTTAGTAATGGCCGATCTCTACCTCAAACGCAAATTCGGTCGCCCTTCTAACTGGATGGGACTATACGAACAGAACCTCGCTCAACGCGCCGTAATGGATATGGCATCGGCGAGTTCGGTAGTAACCGATTCATCGGCAGCAAGTTCGTCTTGGGGCGGTGGCGTACGTGTAAAGAACGGTAGCCTAAATATCAGTCCAGATGGCAAAGAGAATATGCCTATCTTGCAAAAGTTCAAAAAAGCAGGTAAGAAAGTGGGTTGCGTCACTACCGTAATGGTAAACCACGCCACTCCTGCAGGCTTCTGTACGTGGAGCAAAAGCCGTAATGCTATGGACGAGATTGCCCTCAACTATACCGAATTAGGCTTCGATGTGATGTTAGGCGGCGGTAGTAAATACTTTGACCCTGCCCATCGCAAGGACAAGAAAGACCTCTTTGCCGTTCTCAAAAAGAAAGGTTATACCGTAGCCCGCACTCGTAGTGAAATGCAGAAAGCCCCTACTAACAAACCTCTCTATGGGCTCTTTGCTGAAGATGCACTCCCCTACACTATCGATCGCGCTCAAAGCAGTGAAGAACAAGCTAAATCGCCTACCCTTGCCGAGATGACCGCTAAGGCTATCGACCAACTTAAAAGTCACCCTAATGGCTTTGTAATACAAGTGGAAGGTGGTAAAGTAGACTGGGCTGCACACGCTAACGATATAGGGGCTTTGCTCTACGACCAAGTTGCTTTTGACGAGGCTATAGGGGTAGCACTCGACTTTGCTAAAGCCGACGGCAACACTCTTGTGGTGCTTACTTCCGACCACGGTAATGCTAACCCTGGACTCATCTATGGCAAAGATTGTAATGACAATTTTGACAGATTGCAAAACTTCACCCATTCTAACGATTGGATTTTACAACAAATCAACTCTAACGACTCGGTAGCCAAAGTGCGTGAGCACGTAGCTCAATACTGCGGTGGAATGAACATCAGTGAGGAACAAGCTAAAGAACTCTTAGGCTATTACGCTAAAACCGAAAGAAAAGAAGACGGCTTGTACAACTACAAACACCTGCCTTACCGATTGTTTGCCGAAATACAAAAAGCTCATACTTCAGTAGGTTGGATTAGTATGGATCACTCTTCCGATTACACTGAATTGGGAATGTATGGACCTGGTAGCGAACGCCTAAAACCTTTTATGCGCAATACCGATATACACAATTTCTTGTTGGAAGCAGCAGAGGTTAAAGTTTAGAAGTTAGGAAGTAGAAATTAGAGGGTGAAAAGTTTTCAGTTTCAAAAGCTCGTTACTTTTATAGGTATATTGCTCTTCATCGTGAAGTTGATAGCGTGGCATATTACCAATTCTAACGCTATTTTTTCGGACACGATGGAGAGCATTGTGAATATCATTGCCGCCTTTATGGGGCTCTATTCGCTATACCTTTGCAACAAACCTCGCGATACCGACCACCCTTACGGACACGGCAAGGTAGAGTTTGTTACCGCTGGCATTGAGGGAATGCTCATCGCTATCGCTGGAGTACTCATCCTCATCGAAGCTATTTCGTCACTTATAGAGGGAATACATCTCGATAAATTAGGCTGGGGGATTGCCCTTTTCGGGTCTACCGCCATAGTGAATTACACTATGGGGTATATTTCTTACCAAAAAGGGAAAAAAGAGAACTCTTTAGTACTAATGAGTGCGGGCAAACACTTGCAATCAGATACTTTTGCCACTTCAGCTATTGTACTGAGTTTGGTGTTGGTACACTTCACCGGTTGGTTATGGCTCGACCCTCTAATTGCTATTAGCTTTGGTAGTTATATCATAGTAATAGGGTGGAAAATTGTGCGTAAAGCCCTTAGTGGTATTATGGACGAGCGCGACGAAGCCCTATTTGCCGAACTCGTAAATATACTGCAAGCTAACCGCAAAACCGAATGGATAGACATTCACAATATGCGCATTCAGCAGTTTGGGGCTCACTTGCATATTGATGCCCATATCACTCTGCCTTACTACTATTCGCTAAAAGAAGCCCACCAAGAGATGGAAAAAGTAATTCATCTGTTAGCAGAAAAAGTAGATAGAACGATAGAATTCAACTTTCACTTAGACTATTGCAAACCCTTTTCGTGTGAAATTTGCACCATTGATTGTCCCTTTAGAGAAAAGCCTTTTGTTCAAAGGGTTGAATGGGACGTGAAAAACATCGCTGGAGTAGCGAAACATAAAATAAATGATCAATAAGAAATAAACAATATGATAGTTACTTTCTTTTCGGAAAACCTATGGTTTACAGCTTTTTTTGTGTGCCTCCTTTCATTAGGAGTAACTTACTTTTCTTTGCCAAGTGTTATCTATGTCGTAAAACAAAAAAACTTGATGGATAAACCCAATGCGCGTAGCTCCCACAAAGAAAAAACTCCTACTTTAGGAGGACTTTCTTTTTTTGTAAGCTTGATTTTTACCTTGTTCTTGCTTCGTCCGTTTGATAACGATAGTGTGGGGATTAATATTCTATCAGGGGTTGGTGTATTGTTTTTCGTAGGTTTAAAGGATGACCTCACAGGTGTAAACCCCAGTACAAAAATCATAGGTCAAATCATCGCTACTCTCATTCTTTTCTTTGGCTCAGGACTTAAAATCACCACATTAAACAATTTTTTAGGTATCACTGATATTCCTTATTGGTTTTCTATACTCATCAGTTGTGCTATAGTGATGGCTATTGTCAATTCTTACAATCTGATCGATGGCATTAATGGTTCAGCAGCAATGGTAGGCATTGTGATTTTTGGATCTTTTGCCTATGTTTTCTACGATGCCGAAATGTACTTCTACTTTCTGTTATCACTGTTGAGCATCAGTTTTCTATTGGCTTTTTTGCGTTATAACCTATCGGCTAAAAAACGGGTGTTTATGGGCGATACAGGCTCTATGATTGTAGGGTTCCTCATTGCTGTATTGGCTATCAAATACTTTTCACTCAATACAGAGTTGTTAGAAAGTGCTGTTATCACCCCTTCCAACAAAGTGTGGGTGCTACTCTCTATCATCTTCATTCCCTTTTTTGATACTACTCGCGTGTTCACCACCCGCTTGTTGCGCCACGGACAACCTTTTAAAGCCGACCGCAGTCATATCCACCACGTGATGATAGATTATATGAAATTGTCGCACTCACAAGCAAGTTTGCTGTTAGCTTTGATTAATCTCGCTGTTTTTGTAACAATTTTATTTTTTAATACAAGAATATCCCCTTTGATGCTGGGAATTTTGTTTATAGCTTTCTCTATAGTTTTAGCTATTGTTTTATTTATTGTGAATCGAGGATATCACAATCTTAAAAACAAACAAAAAATTAGACATCTTATCAATGAAATTCATAAAAAGCACTGAAATAATTTATTGTTTTAAAAAGATATAATTATGAAAATATTTTATCATAGACCAACTTGTTTATTTATTAATGTGGGCGGTATTCTTGAAAAATTGTTAGAGGAATCAAATATCTCTAAATTTTATAGAATTATCAAATATGATATTTCCAAGAAAAAAAGAACCATTTCGAGTATTGTCAATAAGCTAAAAATAGCAATTATTGTTATTGAAACTTCAAAAATCAAAGAATATCCTGATGATATCATTAGAGAAATTATTGATTTGAGGACTAAAGGTATTATTGTTTATGAAGCAGAAGAATTTTACGAAAATATCAACAAGCGTATTCCTATCGTAAAATTAGAAGCTAAAAAATATATTGGCGATGATATTTTTTCTATAAAACAAAGAATTAGACACCGATTGATCAAACGTTTTTTTGATTTATCACTTGTTTTCTTAGCTCTTCCTATAGCATTACCTTTAACTATTATAGGAGTTATTCTTACTCTTTTAAGTTCAAAAGGAGGTGCTTTCTTTGCACAGACACGTGTAGGAAGAGAAGGAAAAACTTTTAAAATATACAAAATCAGAACTATGGTATTAAACAATGGAGGTTTTACTCAGGCAAATGACTCACGTATTACCCCTATTGGAAAAATATTGCGCTTTACCAAAATAGATGAACTACCTCAATTATACAACGTATTGAGAGGTGATATGAGTATTATAGGCCCTCGCCCTGAAATTCCTGAATATGTAGAAAAATACGCAGAACAAATACCTTTTTTCAAACTACGCCATATGGTAAAACCAGGAGTTACAGGTTGGGCTCAAATTCATATTCCAAAAGCCACTCCTGAAGATAGTATTAAAAAATTAGAATATGATTTGTACTACATCAAGCGATATTCATTATTCCTTGATATTAAAATAGTACTTGAAACTACAAAAATTATACTTACCTTAAATAGTAACTAATTTTTTTCGTATCTTTGCGCCCTATCTCATAAGAAATGCTCAAACAGAATTTACAACTTAAACTCTCACAGAAACTCTCACCTCAGCAAATACAGCTGATGAAACTCGTGCAACTCCCCACTCTTGCCTTTGAACAACGCGTAAAACAAGAGTTGGAAGAAAACCCCGCCTTAGAATCGGGGCGCGAAGAAGATGCCCTCGATGAGTTTCACGATGAGTTCGACAACTCTGCCGATGAATATAACGACAACGATGTAATTGATATGGACGATATCAACATCGATGAATACCTCAGTGATGACGAAATACCCGACTATCGTTTGCACGCTAATAACTACAGCGACGACGATGAGGATCGCGATATTCCTTTCAGTGCGGAGGTATCGTTCCACCAATCCCTTATCAACCAATTAAACACCTTTACCCTCTCGGATGAAGATTACCTTATCGCTGAGTTCCTCGTGGGTAGCATAGATGATACAGGTTATATACGCCGCTCTATTCAAGACCTTACCGACGACTTAGCTTTCACCCAAAATATCTATACTGAAGAGGAACACGTAGAGCAAATACGCCAACAAATTATCTTCCAATTAGACCCTGCAGGAGTAGGTGCTACCGACCTGCAAGAGTGCTTGCTCATACAACTGCGCCGCAAAAAACAAACCCCTGCTATAGAATTGGCAATCAAAATGCTTACCGAAGCCTTTGAGGCATTCACTAAAAAGCATTATACCAAACTGCAACAGCGCTTTTTGGTAACTGAAGAACAGCTAAAAGAAGCGGTACAAGAGGTAGAACGCCTGAATCCTAAACCTGGGAGTTCTTACGTAGGCAATAATGTGCATATAGAGCAAATTATCCCCGATTTTACCGTAAAAGTGGTAGATAATGAATTAGAACTCTCCCTCAACGGACGCAATGCTCCTGAACTACACGTTTCTAAGGAGTATAGCACTATGCTCGACACTTATAAGAAGAGTAAGGAAAAGAGCAATTCACAAAAAGAAGCAGTGTTCTTTATCAAACAGAAGTTGGATTCGGCTAAGTGGTTTATAGATGCTATTCGTCAGCGACAACAAACGCTCCTCATCACGATGGATGCTATTATGGAACACCAACGCGAATACTTCCTCACAGGTGATGAACTAAAAATTAAACCGCTTATTCTCAAAGATATCGCCGATAAGGTAGGTATGGACATCTCTACTGTGTCGCGAGTAGCGAGCAGTAAATACGTAACTACCCCTTATGGCACAAAACTCATTAAAGATTTCTTTTCGGAATCTATGAAGAACGACCAAGGAGAAGATGTTTCTACTCGTGAAATCAAGCAGATATTACAACATATCATT
This sequence comes from Capnocytophaga sp. oral taxon 326 str. F0382, assembly GCF_000318295.1. Classification (NCBI taxonomy): domain Bacteria; kingdom Pseudomonadati; phylum Bacteroidota; class Flavobacteriia; order Flavobacteriales; family Flavobacteriaceae; genus Capnocytophaga; species Capnocytophaga sp. oral taxon 326. The sequence continues at coordinate 81,176 of NZ_KB291378.1, read as the reverse complement.
GCTAAGGAAGACAAGAGTAAACCCCTCCCCGATGATGAATTGGCTCAGCTCCTCAAAGAGAAAGGTTACCCCATTGCACGCCGCACTATCGCCAAATACCGCGAACAAATGGATATACCTGTAGCACGCCTCAGAAAAGAACTGTAATCTAATGACGAGATACAAATTACGAATGACGGTGCGAGCCGGACGGGCAAAGTATATAAAACTCCAGTATAGTGAAAGACTGTACTGGAGTTTTTGCTATATGAAAAGTAAAAAATATTTATTCTAAGGTGAAATCAACCGTGCTTTTAATGTCGCCAGAAGAGGTGCCTACTAAGGCTTTGAAGGTACCTTTTTCGGCTACCCAAGCGTGTTGCTCAGGATTGAAGAAAGAGAGGTCTTGCTTGGTAATGTGGAAGGTTACAGTTTTGGACTCTCCTGCTTTCAAGAATACTTTCTCAAAACCTTTGAGCTCTTTGTACGGGCGTAATACTGAGGCTTCTTCGTCGTGCAAATAGAGTTGTACTACTTCAGCGCCATCGCGTTTGCCGGTGTTCTGTACCGTTACTGAGAAGCTGATATCGCCGTTGGTGGTTTTCTTGTCGGCGGTGAGTTTTCCGTATTTGAAAGTAGTGTAAGAAAGTCCGTGACCGAAAGGGAATAGCGGTTTTACACCTTTGGTATCGGCGTAGCGGTAACCTACCAAAATGCCTTCATTGTAGGTAACATCTTTGTCCCCTGGGTATTCACCTAAGGCTACAGCTCCATTGTCCTCCAAACGCACTGGGAAAGTGAAAGGCAATTTTCCTGAGGGGTTCACATCACCGAAGAGTACATCGGCGAGGGAGTTACCTGCTTCTGAGCCTAAATACCAATCTTGTACAATGGTGGGTACGCTTTTCACCCAAGGCATTGCCATTGCATTTCCCGAAATGAGTACTACTGTTAAGTTTTTATTGGCTTTTGCCAAAGCTTCAATCACAGCGTCTTGTCCGTAAGGTAAGCCATATTGTTTGCGGTCGTTACCCTCACAATCCTGACCGTCGTGTTTGTTGAGTCCGCCTATAAAGATAACTACATCAGCTTGTTTAGCAGTTTTAACAGCTTCGGCAAGGAGTTCTTGTGCCGGACGTTTATCGGTGATATCGTTGGCAGCAAGCCCGTCTTGGTCTTTGTAATCGTCGCTAGCATAGCCACGAGCATAGAGCACTTTGGCTGTATTGCCTATGCGGTTTTTGATTCCGTCTAAGGGGAGTATCTCGTGAACGGCTTTCAGTGAGGAACTTCCTCCACCTACAGTCATCATTTTGATAGCATTCTCACCTATAACCGCTATGGTTTTTGCCTTTTTAACGTCGATAGGCAATACATTTTTATCGTTTTTGAGTAGTACGATACCTTCTTGTCCTATCTTGCGGGCTACGACAAAGTGTTCTGGTGAAGCAAATGACCCAAAGGGTCGATTGGTTGCCATATTGGTGCGGAATACAAGTCGGAGGATATTGCGTACCTTTTCATTTACTACTTCTTCTTTTATTTCTCCTGATTTCAGTTTTTCGAGAAAAGGTTGCGCAAGGAAGTAATGGTCGTAAGCATTTGAGCGATTTTCGACCATTCCGTCAGTCCAAGTACCAAATTCCATATCCAATCCGTGGAGAGCAGCGCCATCGGTGTTGTTCACTCCACCCCAATCGGATACTACGGCACCGTCAAAGCCCCATTCTTTGCGCAAGATGTCTTGCAATAGGTATTGGTTTTGGCAAGCCCATTGGTCTTTGTATTTGTTATAAGCCCCCATTATGCTCCACGCTTTTCCCTCTTGCACAGCGGCTTTGAAGGCGGGGAGGTAAATCTCATACAAGGCGCGGTCGTCTACCTTTACATTCACGGTATGGCGGTTGATTTCTTGATTGTTGAGCGCATAGTGTTTCACACAAGCAGCCACGCCATTGGCTTGCACGCCTTGTACATAAGGCACGACCATTTTGGATGCCAAATAAGGGTCTTCACCCATATACTCGAAATTGCGCCCGTTGAGAGGGGTGCGATAGATGTTCACCCCAGGACCTAAGAGTACGTTTTTATTGCGATAGCGGGCTTCTTCACCTATGGCTTTTCCGTAGGCTTTGCTGAGAGCGGGATTCCACGTGGCAGCAAGGCAAGTAAGGGCGGGGAAAGCGGTACATTTATCGTTTGTCCATCCCGCTTGATTCCACTCGTCCCAGAGTACTTCGGGGCGTATGCCGTGAGGACCATCGGTCATCCAGTTTTCTGGAATACCCAAGCGGGGCACACCAGGTGAACTGAACTTAGATTGAGCGTGGCACATAGCTACTTTTTCCTCTAAAGTCATTCGCGAGAGGGCATCGTCGATACGCTTCTCAATGGGTTGCGAAGCGTCTAAATAAACGGGCGTTTGCTGGGCTGAAAGCGTACCTACGGCACAGCAAAGCAGTAAAGTTTTTATATTTTTCATATTGTATTGATTTGTCGATTTGTCAATTTGACTTTGTCAAAGTCCCTAGACTTTGACAAAGTATAGGGACGCTTGTTAATTGTTAATTATCAATTGTTAATTGTTATTTCTTAACTGCTGTAAGATAGGGTTTGATAATGGCTGTCCATAGTTTGTAGCCTTCGGCGTTCATATGGAGGTTGTCTTCTTTAAAGATATCGGTGCGGAGGTTGCCCGCTTCATCGTACATTACTTTGGTGATATCAATGTAAGTATAACCTTGTGCGGTGGCATTTTCCTCTAAAAGAGCGTTTACCAATAGCTGGTCTTTCAGCTGATCGGCTTTGTGCTGTGAGGGTTTTAGCGACACTACAAACAAGGGAGTTGTTGGGTAATCTTTTTTCAATCGTGCGATAAAAATACGGAAAAGGTCGAAGCACTTTACGGCATTCACGCCTTCTTTGTGGCTTCCGAGGTCGTTTTCTACATAAAGAACAATGCTTTTAGGTTTGTATCCTTGTGCGATGGTGTTGTAGTTATAAATCATATCGCGCAAGGTTGCTCCTCCATAAGAACGGCGGATGAGTTTCAGCGGTGCAAAATCTTCATAGATAGTATCCCATAGGTTGATAGACGAACTACCGAGGAATAGCGCGTCGCAGGAGAGGTCTTTGAGGCGTTTGTTCTCCTTTTGGTAGTTGGTAATATCCTTTTGATAGCGAGTAATCCAAGGAGTTTCATCGGTTTGTTCAAAGGGGATTACCGTTTTGATTACGGTAGTAGGGGTTGCGGTTTGCGCTTTGGCAAATGCTACAGAAGCAATTGCAAATAGTGACAATAATATTCTTTTCATTTACGTAATTTTAATTTGTCAATTTATAGACTTTGTCAATGTCTAAGGACTTTGACAAAGTATAGGATAATTAATTTGTTGATTGCTATTTTATAGTTTTGGTATCAAAAAGGATACCACGCTGTTGGCTGGTACTTCATAAGAGAAATAGTGCTTGCCGGTGCTTAGGGTTAGATAGGTTGCTTCTTTCTTTTTATTCAACAACACACAAGCCAAAGAGCCGTCGGGGTTCTCGAATGCGGTACATTGCACGTTGTCATCAGTGGTTTTCTCAACGCCTATACGGGTCGCTCCCTGCTTGATGACTGCCGAAAGATGACTTATGACATAGTAGTGCGAATTGCGTTGCATCGTCTTATAATCGGATGTTTGGATATCGACCGCACCAAAACAAGTTTTGCAACCGCCTTCACGATTGGGAGCTCCCTGCTCGTCGAGCATCAAATTCCACACCATCACCGCCTTGCAATGATTATTGAGGGTTTTGATACCGAGCTCTTGCATATCTTCGGTGAGACGGCGTTCGAGGTTGCGACCATCGTTCCAAGTACCTATAGAGCTTTCTGTAAAGATGAGTTCTTTATTGGGATATTGGTTATGAATGTTGCTCAATTCGTTGGGATTTCCCCCATAGTTATGGTAAGCAGCCCCCGCAACGTACTGAGAGGCATCGGCATCTTTATAGATATGCAAGGGGTATTGCTGTTGTGAAGGCTTATTATCGTAGTTGTAGTTATGATCGAAGAGGTAGATTTTAACCTCAGCAAAGCCTTTGTTGCGCAGAGTTTTCCCTAAGGCGTTTTTGATAAAGGCAAGCTGCTCGTCCCATCCCATATACATAGAAGCCGAGTTGCCTCTGTTGAGAGGTTCGTTTTGTATAGTGATGGCATTGACGTTCAGGCCATTGTCTTTCATCGCTTGCAACCATTTGACAAAATAAAGCGCATAATCCTGATAGTGAGCGGGGTTTAGCTGACCGCTTGTCCATTGGTTATGAGGTTGCAAATCGGTAAGGTTATTGACCTTCATCCAGCGTGGAGGTGTCCAAGGAGAGCCTATGATTTGCACTTTGGGGTTGATAGCGAGAATCTCTTTGAGTATAGGAATCACGTATTGTGTTTCCTCTTTGGTGAGGGCAAAATGCTCTATTCCCTTGGTATCGCAGAGGGTGTATTCACTTAGAGAAAAGTCGGAACAGCCGATAGATATACGCACAAAATTCTGTCCAAAGCCTTCGGTTTCGGAGAAGGTTTCGGTGAGGAACGCCTTTCTATCGGCGGGGGACATCTGCATCAAGTTATAGCAGGTAGAACCTGTAATGGCAGCCCCGAAACCATAGATAGTTTGGAATTTTTCAGCGGGTTTTAGGGTGATACTATAAGATGCGTTAGGGTTTTTGATGAGCTTTAGGTCGGTTTGCTCTTTGTAAAGTTCTTTTTGGCGATTGGCTGTAGTCAGCAATACGTTCACTTTACCTACCGATGGCTCAACAACAGGGGGAGGAGTAGATTCCTCCCCTGTGTTGGATTTTTTCTGGCAGCTGCAAGAAGCGATGCTCCAGAGTATTACAAGTAAAAAAGACGGGAATAATTTCATTAGTAACCAGGGTTTTGAGTGAGTTTTTTATTGTTTACTAATTCAGTTTGTGGGACAGGGTAAATGGAACTATTCTCTGTTAGCGGGTATACTCGTGGTAAACGACCTTCATCACGTGCATTAAGTGTATTCATTGTTTCAATAGCTTTATCATTGCGCACCAAATCGAACCAGCGGAAGCCTTCAAATGCCAATTCAAGGCGACGTTCTTTGAGTACGGCTGCTTTCATCTGTTCTTGTGAAAGAGAAGAGGAAATAGCAGCAAGTCCTACCCTTGCGCGTACTTGATTTACTAAGGCAGCCGCCTGAGCGGTTTGACCTAAAGCGGCATAAGCTTCAGCTTTGAGCAAGAGGATATCGGCTAAACGCAACTTAATGATACTACTGCCTCCTGAACGTATTTTATACATAAAAGGATAGTGGTTAGAGGGGTAATAAATATTCCAAGAGGGTTGCCCGTAAACGATAGCTTGGTTTTTGCGCACAGTATCGCCCTCAGCATCAAAAGCAGCGATGAGGTCGCGTGAAGGGGTTACCCATTTTGCCCAGTTGTAAGTGCTATTGGGGTTGGTGTAGTTTAAGCCGAAGAGCCCTGGTAACCACGTTTGTCCGCCTTGAGAGTAGGTAATCTCGAAGATAGACTCAGCAGAATTACGCACTTTTACATCGGTTTTAGCATCGTTGATTTGAAATAAATCGGCGTAATTAGGCAAGAGGGAAAAGCCATCGGCTTCTACGGCTGCGCAATACTGAATGGTTTTGTTGTAATCGCGTATAGGTTTTTCGGCATATACGTGAGCTAAAAGTGCATTAGCAACCGCACGACTGAAGAAGAACTTATCGTTAGCCTTCACTGCAGGAGCATCGACGAGAGCCTCCTCAAGGTTGGTACGAATGATGTTGTACACCTCGGCAACAGATGTGCGTTCAGGAAAGAGCAATTTATAGGTTTCTTCTACGTTTTCAGATGATATTTCAGGGACTTCGATAGGAGGAATAGGTACTGCTCCCCAAAAGCGCACCATATCAAACAAGAGCCACGCCTTAAGTATTTTAGCTTCGGCTTTCCACTGTTTGCGTTCGGTGGTTGTAAGGGAAGCATCAGGCACTTTGTCTACATTGGCAATTACTACATTGGCTAAGTTGATACCCTCTAAGTATTTTTGCCAATCACGTTTGATATTTCCGTTAGATGCATCTTGGCTGTTTTGTTCGATAGATGTAATTGCAACGCCAGAAGTACCAGCATAAGCATTATCGGCACGAGTTTCGGTATTTTGGAGAAAATCCAATGTCCAGAACTCTTGTGCTGATCCACGCACAAAGGCATAGAGAGCTTCATAGCGTGTTTTCATTTGTGCTTTGTTCTCTATAGCAGAGGAACTTTTGCCCTCGGTAGTTGTATTTTTTTCGTTGAACTCCGAAATAGGGTCTTTATCTAAACTGCAAGCCGTTAGCGTTGCTAACGAAAATGCAAGGTATATGTATCTTTTCATTTTTGTATAGGTATTAAAAATCAATGTTTAAGCCAAAGATAAAGGTTTTGGTTTGAGGATAGGTACCCCAATCGATACCCATCGTAGGGCCTGAAAGCCCTTGGTTTACTTCGGGATCGAATCCTTTGTAGTTGGTAAGAGTCCAAAGGTTTTGAGCGGTGAAGTAAGGTTGTATCTTGCGGATACCATATCTCAACAATTCCTCATTGGAGAGGTTGTAGGCCAAAGTAAGTGTTTTAAGGCGCAAGTACGAACCATCTTCTACCCAACGAGACGATGCTTTGATATTATCGGTACCTTGTTTTGCACGAGGTATATCGGTAATATCACCAGGTTTTCTCCAGCGGTTGAGCACGGCGGTTGATTGGTTTTGGTCTTTATACATACCTTCAGTTTCTATACGAGAGGCGTTGTAGATATCATTGCCATAAGACCCTTGGAAGAAGACACTTAAAGTGAAGTTTTTATAGGAGAAGTCATTGGTAAGCCCAAAAGTAAAATCGGGGTTAGGATCGCCTATATAAGTTTTATCGGACACTGAGATTTTACCATCACCATTGAGGTCTTTGTACTTGATATCGCCTGTTTGAGGGTCTACGCCTTCACTTATCAATCCCCAGAACTTGCCTAAAGGTTGTCCTTCGGTGATGCGTACCACTTGTTCAGTAGTAGCATCGGAGGTAGTGGCGTAGTAATACACTTTTTGAAGGGTGAGTTTGGTAAGTTCATTGCGGTTGAACGAGATATTGAAGTTGGTATTCCACGTAAAATCGCCTATGAGATTGCGTGTATCGAGTGCAAATTCAATTCCTTTATTAGTCATTTCACCTTCGTTGCGATAAATAGAAGGTATGGGTGAAGTAGAAGGAAGAGGTACATCCATTAGCAAATCGGTAGTTTTTTTAAGGTAAGCGTCTACCGCTAAGGAGATACGGTTTTTGAAGAGCGAAAGGTCAAGCCCTATATTGCTTTGAGTGGTGGTTTCCCAAGTGAGGTTAGGGTTAGAGAATGAATTAGGACGCAAAGTTACCATTGCATTACCTTTGCCTGCCTCCCACCAGTTTTGACGGGTAATAGAAAAGCGTTGCAAGTAGCCGTAATCGGAAATACCTGCTTGGTTACCTGTTTGTCCCCAGCCACCGCGCAATTTGAGTTCGCTAAGCCAATCTACATTCTTCAAAAAGTTTTCTTGTGAAAGTCTCCACCCTACAGATACTGAAGGGAAGTAACCCCAGCGTTTGCCAGGTGCTAACTTGGAAGAACCATCGGCGCGGAAATTAGCTGTGAGAAGGTATTTGCTATCGTAGTTATAAGAAATACGACCTAAGTAGGACATAATCGCCCATTCGGCAGCATTCGAACCACTACCTTGTTCTATTTTATTGGCAGCATTGAGGGTTTTGATGTAGGGTGTAAGGAAGTGAGAGGCATATAAATAGCTTTCGTTCCATTTAGATACCGTTCCTGAAGTACCCGCCAAAGCAGAAAGGTTGTGTTTGCCGAAATTTTTGTCGAAGGTAAGCAAGTTGTCGTAAGTCATCACGGTGTTGTTAGTACGAATATCGTCGGCAGTACCGAAGAGCTTACGTCCATATTCGGTGAGTTTAGGGTCTGTCCAGTGGGTTTGAGTGCGTCCTAAACGGTCGATACCTACTGTAGATTTGAACTTCAAGCTCGGCAAGAAAGTTACGATAGCCGATACACTTCCTACCAAGCGATTGCTCTTAGAGGTATTGTCGGCATTACGAGAGATGTTCTCTACAGGGTGAGTGAGGTTAGCTCCATAGAAATTGTAGTAATACCAACCTTCTTCCCCAGGTTTATCACTCCAGATGGGGGCGTATTTAGGCGTATTGATTACCGAAAGCACTACCCCAGCACGGTTAGAGCCTGTACCAGTAATAATACCATTAGACGAGTAATCAGCATAAGATAGATTGGTTTCAAAAGTGAGCCATTTACGCATTTTAGTTTCTAAGTTGAGACGCAAATTATAACGTTCAAAATAAGAAGAGCGGATAACCCCTTCATCTTTAGAAGTTCCTGCTGAGAGATAATACTTTGTATTTTCGGTTGCATTTGAGATAGAAAGTTGCGTGTTGCGTATCAGGCTTTTGCGGAAGGTTTCATCAAACCAATCAGTTTTATCAGTAAGCCCTGAAGGTAGTGTAACAGCACCTGTTTCGTCCATTAGTTCCTTGTATTGAGCCGTATTTAAGGATTCTATGCGTTTAGCTACTTGCGAGATACCCACATAGGTATTAACAGATATTTTAGGCTCATTGCGTTTACCTTGTTTGGTAGTGATAAGCACTACCCCGTTGGCAGCGCGTGAACCGTAGATAGCTGCTGAAGAAGCATCTTTGAGCACTTGCATACTCTCAATATCGGTAGGGGCAATCCCGTTGATGTCTTGCACAGGGATACCATCTACTACATATAGAGGGTCGTTGGACGCGCTGATAGAGGTATTCCCACGGATGCGTACTGCCAAGCCTGCACCTGGAGCACCATTAGGTTGCACTACTTGAATACCTGCTGCACGCCCTTGAATAGCTTGAGCTGCTGAAGTTACAGGACGCTGGTCGAGGTCTTTAGTTTTTACTGAAGTGATTGCCGTAGTTACATCACCTTTCTTTTGAGTACCATAGCCCACTACTACCACCTCATCGAGGTCTTGAGTAGCTTCGGAGAGCTTTATTTTTAAAGAAGCACCAGAGGCTTTTACATCAAGGGTTTTATACCCCACTGATGAAAACTCTAATACAGCACCTTTTGGCACATTGTTAAGTGAAAAGTTACCATCAAAATCGGTAGCTACCCCCTTGGTAGTACCTTTTATTACTACGGAAACACCAGGAAGAGGCATTCCTTTGTCATCGGTTACAGTACCTATTAGCTGACTAATATTTTGTGCTTGGGCAAAACCTACATAGCCTACTAACAGTACCATCATTAGCATTAAATGTTTTTTGAGTACTTTCATAAAATAAAAACGTTACATTTGTTAGTTTTTTCTTTGTTGATTTTCGGAAAGTTGTTTTTATCTTTCCAACGCCCCAAAAGTATAGCAAAAAAACATCAATATTTCATCGGGTATTAGAAAAGTACTTTTTAAAAAAGTTATTTAACTGAATATTAACAAAATAAGTTCTGAAAAAGCCTTAAAAAAGTACTGAATTTTCAGTTATTAGTCGCAAAATAGCCCCTAAATCTCAGAAAGGAGATAATCAAAAAAGTATGTTTTTACATAGAAAAAACGGTTTTTATACATTTTTTTGATCAGTCGCGTATTTGTTTAACTTTTTCTTCAAAAGTATCGCGTTCACCTTTCGCTTTATTCCGTACTTTAGTGCGATAGTTGTACACCGTACGAAGAGAATAGCGCAAGAATTCGGCTATCTTACTGCTATCGGTGATGCCTAAGCGAATGAGGGCAAAGATGCGCAATTCGGTATTCAGTAGTTCACCTTTTTTAGGGAAGATTTGCTCTCCTTCTTCTAAAAGAGCATTGAAGTGAGTTACAAAATGTGGATATATATTGAGGAAGATAGTATCAAAATTCTTGTAGAGAGCCTCTAATTCTTGTTCTACTACAGAGGTAGATTTTAGCACCTTGGTAAGGTCGTCAAACTGATGTTTAGTCGCCTTTTTGTAGAGTAGTTTTCGGTAGTTTTCAATCTTATCGATATAAGCTGAACAGAGGTTGAAGAAATGAGCAATATACTCTTCTTTGATGAGATTTGCCTCCTCGAGGTTGAGGTTCGCCTCTTCGAGGTTTTGGTTCATCAGTTGTAGGTCGGTGTTGAGCTTTTCGAGTTGCTGATTACTGTAAGAGAGTTCTTTACGTATCTTTATCAATCGTTTTACTTGTTTGTACACATATACCAAAGCGATAATCAAGGCTACTGATAATACGCTGATGAGTACCAAATACAATTGTAATTCTTTCTTTTGTTTAGCTTCTTTCTCTTGATAGGCGGTGTTGATGATGGAATAGAAAGAGGCACCTTCTTCGGCGCGGTGTCGCACATTGCAGAAGGCAGCATCATCTATTGCCATTTTGATAAACTGATAGGCTTTGCTTATATTCCCTCGTTTGTAGTAAGTAAGTGCTAAGCTCTGTAAGGAAGCGTTATCTTTGATTGCGTTTTTGATGTCGGCGATAGCAGAAAGGGCAAAATAGTATTCTTGAAGGTCGTCATTTCCTTTTTCTCGTTCTACAAGACCTAAATAATAAGCTATTATAGCACGTTCAGGTTCCTCTTCGGTAGTTTGAGGCAATAGTTGCTGAAACTGTTGCATAGCACGGTTTTTGTCTCCTGTAAAGAACTCATCGATAGCACTGTTTACCTTAAAGGTAAGCGACTGTTTATCAGTACACAATAGCAGAGAATCACGGTATTGATTGGAGGCACTTAAATAAGTGCTATTATTGATGCTTTGCCCGTAATGACTGCACAGGGCATAAAACGAATCGTAATACTCACACAGAGATTCCTTGGGTAATCGGTGTTTATCGATAGCTTTTAGCAGTTGTAATGCCTCGACATACATTCCTTTTACTGAGTAGAGTTTAGAGAGCAAAATATGGGTTTCATCCAGTTTTTCAGTGTTGTTTACATCATTTGCTATCTGCTCGTTTTTCAGCAAATAGGCTATAGCCGAATCGACCTTAAATTTTCGGTATTCGGAATACAATTGTTTGTGCAGGTCGTATTTTTCTGTTGGTTGAGAGGCTTTTTTAAGCGCTTTTTGCAAGGAAGTAATACGCTGTTCTTTGGCTTGTATATAAGTAGCACTCTGCTCAATGGTTTGGTTGAGCCGGTGGAGCACAGCCTCTTTGCTCTCTTGTGCCACGGCTGTATTCCTTCCCAACAACAATATGATAAAGAGTGTGATATAGTTTTTCATAAGGTTTGTTTTTTAAAACGTCGGACATTATTCGGACATTATTCGGACATTTCGGACATTATTCGGACATTTTGCCCGCTTTTTGCCCGCATTGCCCGCTTTTTGCTCGCTTTTATTTTAGTTCATAATAAGTGCTTACACTTGCTCCAAGTTGTCTAATCAAATTATTAACAACTTTGCTAAAGGTCGTAGCACAACAAGCAATTAAAAACTTTGGCAAAGTGTATGATGCATTAAAATTCTAATTCTGTTTGGGTGCCGTCACTCTCATTTTCAGAGGGAGGAGGTACGATTTCTTCATCGCCGAGGGCTTCTACGGGTTCCTCTTCTTGGGATTCTTCGTAGGGGAGAGATTCAAGGGTGTTGACAGTTTTCACCTTGTCGGTGGTGAGCTGGTTGCCCAAGGCTTTGATGCCTTTTACACTGATGAACTCTTCTAAATTCACCGTGAGGTTCTCTTTCTCCTTGCCTTTTTCTTTGGTGAAGACTACCTCAGCCATAGGTCGCCAATCGGCAGAGACAAAGAGCAATTGCGATTTAGGATGTTCGGTAATGACTAACTCTTCGCGGTTTTCATTTTCTACCACAAAGCGTTTTACAAACACGCGTTCTTTCTCGCCATCGTAGTAAATCACCGAAATAGGTTTCTCGGGCACCCATTTTTCCATTACGGCAATATTGTTCTCGAAATGCAGACTCAATTCGGGGATAATGGTCTTCACGACGCCCTCTTTGGTAATGAGAAGCATACGGTCATCGCCTTTGAAAGCCCCCAGTAGCGTACCGCGTTCTTCGGTGTTGAGGCGTTTTACAATATCGTCGAACCATATCTTGCGCGGTTTGAGGGTTGATACGCCTTTTTCTTTTAGCTCGATGCGCTTGATAGCGTATTTGCTCACGAGGTTTCCTTTCACGCCACGCCCTTTGATGAGGGTATCGGCAAAATCGATATCCCATCGCAGTTTGCGCAAAGTGCCTAACTGACGTAAGTTCACGGTTACCACTTCGGCTTCACCATTAGGGTTGGCTGTAAAATAGAGCACACGCGACTCTTTGTGTTGAGGAATGAGCTCGTACTTCTTATCGCGGGTAATGCCCGTAACATTGAAACGCTTGATATAGGAGAAGCCCGTTTGTCCGTCCTTATAAATCATATTGTACACAGTGCGCTTGTCGTCTTTCTTAAAGACCGCTACGTGTATGATGTTTTTCTCTATATATTGTTTATCGGATACTTTGGTAACGTACATCGCACCGCTTTCGGTAAATACAATCACATCGTCGATATCACTGCAATCACCTACATACTCGTCTTTGCGCAAGCCTGTACCCACAAAACCTTCTGCTCTGTTCACATAGAGTTTGGTATTGCGCACCACTACTTTGGTCGCCTCAATGGTGTCGAATACGCGAATTTCGGTTTTCCGTTCACGCCCCTTACCATAAGTCTTTTTGAGTCGTTCGAAATGGGAAATCGCATAATCGATAAGGTTTGCGAGGTGGTTTTTCACTTCCTCGATATCGGCTTCAATTTTGAGGATATTTTCATCAGCCTTATAAGAGTCGAAGCGGGTGATACGAATCATTGGTATTTGAGTGAGTTTCGCCAAATCGTCATCGGTAATCTCACGGATCAAATCTTTTTTGAAAGGTTCAAAACGCTGGTACAAGTACTGGTACAAACTCTCTCTATCGGTGTAGTTCTTGAAGTCGATATACATCTCTTCTCTGATGAAAATCTTTTCGAGCGAGGCGCTGTGCCATTGCATTTCGAGTTCAGAAAGTTCAATTTCGAGCTCTTGTTTGAGCAGACTTACTGTGCGGTCGGTACTGCGACGCAACACTTCTGAAACGGTGAGAAAATGCGGTTTGTTGTCCTCAATCACACAGGTAATGGGCGAAATAGCTGTTTCGCAGGCAGTGAAGGCGTAGAGTGCATCGATAGTCTTATCGGGCGACGTGCCGTTGGGCAAGTGCACTAATATCTCTACATTGGCAGCTGTGTTATCGTCTACCTTTTTGATTTTTATCTTGCCTTTTTCGTTGGCTTTTAGTATAGAGTCGATGAGCGAGGTAGTGGTGGTAGTAAACGGAATTTCGGTGATGCAAAGCGTACTCTTGTCGAGTTGCGAAATCTTAGCACGCACCCGCACACGTCCGCCTCTTGCCCCATCGTTATAGCCACTTACGTCCATAATACCCGCAGTAGGGAAATCGGGGTATAACTCAAACGATTTGCCTTTGAGGTAAGCTACTGATGCCTCAATGAGCTCGATGAAGTTGTGAGGTAATATTTTGGTAGAAAGCCCCACGGCTATCCCCTCGGTACCTTGTGCCAAGAGGAGCGGGAACTTCACCGGCAAGCTGATAGGCTCCTTTTTACGACCGTCATAGCTAGATTGCCATTCGGTTACCTTAGGGCTAAACACCACATCGAGGGCAAACTTAGAAAGGCGAGCTTCGATATAACGAGGTGCTGCTGCATCGTCGCCTGTGAGGATATTCCCCCAGTTACCTTGCGTATCGATGAGCAAGTCCTTCTGACCGATTTGTACAATAGCATCGCCTATACTCGCATCGCCGTGAGGGTGATACTGCATTGTATTCCCCACGACATTAGCCACCTTGTTGTAGCGACCATCGTCTAATTCTTTAAGCGAGTGCATAATACGGCGTTGTACGGGCTTAAAGCCATCTTCGATTGCTGGTACAGCGCGTTCGAGGATTACGTACGAAGCATAATCCAAGAACCAATCTTGATACATACCTGTGACTTTAATGATGCTATCTCCTTGTGGAGTAGTGTTTTGAGGTGTATTGTCTTCCATCGGAACAGATTCTTTTTGAAAGGGCAAAGGTAAAAATAATTTGTCAATTAGGCAATTGGCATATTAGCTAATTAGAAAATTAGCCAATTTCTTATGGTTAGTAGGTTTCTTTTCTTGTTTTTCAGCCAAAGGTAAATAGGCTTGTACTACTGCTTTTTGGAAGCCTTTTACTTTGGGGTCACGGGTAGGGAGGTCAAGAAACTCTATAAAGCGGGCGATAGGGGCGTACTTATGAGCTAAGAGCGTTCCGATGGCTTCGGCGAGATAGGTGAGCGTTTCTCCTCTTTGGAGTGCTAAAAGGATATATTCGGTAGCCAAGTCGCGCAGAGGTTTTCTTTCGGCTAAAAGACAAGTAGCGACCATTAGCCAACCACCGTGATAAATAGGCAAGTTGTGTTCAAGAAGCAGACTCATCACACGAGTAGCTTCGGTGAGGGATTCCCCTTCCACACCTTGGGCATAAGTGAGCAGGTATTTGCACAGCCAACCATCTATATAGCGGGGGTTTAGACTGAGTTGATAGTCGATATCCTCATCTTTCCCCTTGCTCATTGGTGATACGTTGTAATAATTAGCTCCAAACTCGTTGTAATACACATAAGTGGCGTAGGTTTTATCCCAATTATCTTCCAAAATGATTTTATTTCGCTCTATCCCTTTGATTTTGGTAGGTTTTACTTCGTATTTCAGATAAAACGGACGTACCAAGCCTTGTAGATTGGTTTTTTGTGGGATTTCCAATTCAGGGAATACTCCATCGATGTCTTTCAGGCGTAAAACTTGCCCCCAGAGTACTCGTGTAGCATCGGTTACAGTTATTTGCTTGTTTACCTCAAAATAATATTGCAAGGCAGGGGCATACTCACCTGTGAGTGAAAGGGCTAATTGCTTTTGCTCTTTGGTAATTCCTATAGGTAGCAAGCGATTGAGCCCCACGACAACCTCTTCTAACATCGGGGATTTCCCAGCTTTTTCATATTGTGTAATCCGATCTAAAAAAGTAAGCGGGTCTATATAAAACGGAGCGTGAGTAGGGGTGCTTACAAAGGGCAGTGAGTTGCCTTGCTTGATCTTTAGGAGCAGTCGCTTGGTTTTCTCTCGGAGGAACGGTGTAGGATTATAGAGTTTCCCACCGAAAATATCATCGGAGAGTGAGGCTTTTCCCTCCCAAACATCAATCACCCAGCGCATACACTTTCGATAGGTAGTAAATTCAAAAGGCTGGTCGCCCAACTGCTTTTGGTAGGGACTTATCTGCTGAGAGAAATTTTTGGGGATTTGCGCTTGTAACTGGTTCAAACCCTCAAAGAAAAGATCTAAAACAAGGGGCGAGCGCTCACGAATGCAGTCGCCAATGAGGAAAAGGAGAGCGTCCCAAGTGCGAGGTGAAGGGGCTATTTGGAAGCTGTGGGAGGTGCGAGCCGCACAGGCAGTTTGAGAGGTGTGGGAGTTCTCAGAATTTTCTGATGGACTTAGGGTTGCAAGAAGGTCTTGGGCTTTGCCTTTTAGGTAATCGCGGTAAGGAGCGATGACTTCGGGGAGACCTTCTTGGTTGAAATAGGTGGTTAGCAAGCTGGCGACTTTCTCTTGGAGCTTCACATCTGGGACAGTGAAGAGTACCGCCAATTGTTCGCGATATTCTATATTTACAGGAGGTTGCTTTTTGTAATGCTTTGCTAAAATATCCAAACCTATAAGCTGTGATTTGGCTATCTTTGGGGTAGCAAAGCACAAGGCAAAATTGTCGGCGAAGGCAGGGAAGTCAAAGTCTTTTTCGTTAGCCATCTCTTTGATAAGCTTCATTGCAAAGTTAATCACCGAAGTTTTATCGCTACTAAGCAGGGCAAAGAGGGTGCTTTGATGAGATAAAAGCTCTTGCGGGGTGGGGTCAAATGTTTCAATAATACGGCAATAGAAGTCAAGCACATTCTTTTTGTAAGGATTTAGGAGTGCTTCTATATGACTACTGACTATACTACGGTCTGCGAAATATCCTTTAGCTTGCAAAATACTGTACAACTCCTTCCAAGCATCGGAGGGATAGGGTATCTCTTGGGTGATATGTTGGGGTACTATGGCAAAAATCTTCTTACTGATTTCCTTGTTTTCTAATAAGAAATTTACAAAAGGTTCATCGGTGATATGCTTATTGTTCCAAAAGAAGAATTTTTCTATAAATAGGTCTTCATCAAAGGCAATAAATCCTTTTTGGTACAAAGTCCAAAGGTTCTGAAAAGTAGTGTCTTGCAAAAACTGATTTTTTCTTAAGGATTGTAGTGAGGCAGTAAGGTATTGCCCTTCTTTGGTTGTAAGCAAATCCAATAAAGGAGTAAAAAAGAACTGCAAAAAATTAGCTACTATATCCTTATCAGAGCTATAAGACCCTTTTACAGCTTTCTTGAGGCATTCACTACTGCGGGATACACACAAAAATATGTAGGAGAAACAAGCTTTATCCAAATATTCTAAGTAAGGTGCTCGCTTGTTCGTGTTGTGATATAGTTGTTCCCAACGGGCTGTTTGCAAGGTGTGTATAAGGCTATCGCGCTCTTTTTCAGACAGCGCAAAGCAAATATTGCGAATGGCGGTAAAATCGT
>NZ_KB291378.1:15657-64432 GCF_000318295.1 Capnocytophaga sp. oral taxon 326 str. F0382 | reverse complement strand
AGCAAATATTGCGAATGGCGGTAAAATCGTGTGCTTTAATGGCGGAAAGTAAGTTTTCTTTCATAAGTGAAAAATTAAAAGTGATTATCGGACGGGACAGGCTATTGGGATGGTTAGTTAATTCGTTAGCTTCTTCTCTAAAGATTTTAGGATCTTTAGATAATCTTCTTCAACAGCTGATAATGTTTTGACTTGATATTTTTTAAATTCAACAGTAGCTTTTGCAATAGCTTCTTGATGGCTTACTCGTCCTGCATTTTGCAATACTTGTTCTCCTGTTGCTGAGAGAATGTTGTCTAATTGTTTGATATAATCTGCCATATACATCAGTTTTCGCTTCATTGCCTGTATTTCAGCAAAGTCAAAATACCCAGAAACTAAATTATTGAGTACTTTGAGTTCCTCTTCTGTTAGGTAATTTTTGGCAATTACTACTTCTTTTAGCGAAGGATGATCGCCTGTAAAAACAGTAAGTCCCATAAAAGGCTTATCACTATCGGCACGTTCATAGATTACCTCAGCGGCTGTATGTCCGTGAGCAGCATAGTGTAGTTTGTTCTGTACAATCTTAAAAAATGTAATAGATTCAGGAGTACGAGGGTCGTAGTCTACACTGGTAGCATATAAATCAAGCACTTGTCTATACAACACTTTTTCGGAGGAACGAATGTCGCGAATACGATTAAGAAGTTCATACCAATAATTGCCCCCTGCATTCTGTTTCAAACGATTATCATCTATAACAAAGCCTTTGATGATATACTCTTTGAGTCGCTGAGTAGCCCATATCCTGAATTTTGTAGCAATATGGCTCTTAATACGATAACCTAAAGAGATAATCAAATCAAGATTATAATGGACTACTTCGCGAGTAACTTCTCGGCTACCTTCTTTTTGAACTATTCGGAATTTCCGAACAGTTGCCTTTTCTTCTAATTCACCTTCTTCAAAGATGTGTTTGATATGCTCACTTACATTGGCTTTACTTGATTGGTAGAGGGTTACTAACTGTGCTTGTGTGAGCCAAACATTTTCATTTTCAAGGCGTACTTCTATTTGGGTACTGCCGTTTTCATCTTGGTAGAGAAGCAATTCTCCTTGTGTTATTTCTTTCATAAGTGAAAAATTAAAAGTGAAAAGAGAATAGTAACTAATCAATAAAAGCTACTAACTTTTTGTGGTTGCGTGGGAGTTTGTTCTGTTTCTTGACTTCCTCTAAATAGAGCTGTATTACTTCTTTGCCAAAGGCTTTTACTGCTGGGGGATTAGGGCGGTCGAGGAATTCTATAAAGCGCAGTATAGGCAGATAATCCCAAGCGAGTACATTGGCAAGGTAAGTTTTCAAGTGAGTTAGGTCTTCCCCACGAGCAATCGCCTGACAAATATATTCATACGCCAAATCACGTGAGGGGCGTTTTTCAAAGAGCAAACACGCGCCTATATACAGCCAACCGCTGTGGCGTACACGCAGGTCGTAGCGCAAAACAGCTTCCAAAGGCAAAGTCATATCGCGCACTTGGTCTGCCTCATTCATCGTCGCCCAGAGCGCTATGTAAGCACATAATATCGCATCGGGATAGTGTGGGTTGAGACTTAATTTATATTCTGCCTCTTGAGCCGAAGTGTGTTCCCCTTCATTGGCATTGTAATAGTTGTAAAGGGCAGGACGGCTTTTCTTATTCTTGTATTTGTAATAATGATTGCAGTGATAGGTGAACTCTTCGCCTACTTCGCCATTGGCATAAGTTCTTTTCTCCCAACCATAACGGATATAGAAAGGCTTCACCACGCTAAGGATATTCTTTGCCTGAGTATTTTCAAATACTTTGAACTCCTCATCGGGGTGTTTTAGGCGGGTGATTTGCGTCCATAGCGGTAGAAGTGCTTCGTTTAATTGTATCTTATCAGTAAGACCTAAGTAATACTGAATAGCAGGAGCATAGTCGCCTTTGAGCTGTTGGGCTTTTTCTTTGGCTGCTGCCGAAACCTCCCAAAAGAGCAGGCGGTTGCAGGCGACAATCAGGTCGTCGAGGTCGGGGGCTTTGCCTTGGGCTTCATATTGCAAGAGCTTATCGACCAACACTTCTGCCTCTATATAGAAAGGTTCGTGTGTAGGGGTAGAAAGGAAAGGCAAGGTGTCTTTCTCTTTGAGCTTTTGGAGTGTACGTGCTATTTTATTAAAGAGATAAGGGAAGGCTTCTTTTGCTTGATTGGCAGCTATGTGCATCACTCTTGGTTTGTCGAGTTTATCGGCTTGTGTATATTTATCTTCTTTGTAGAGTTTTTGAATTTCTTTCCATTCCTTGTCGGTATCATATACAAGGGGGGTAGCGCTTTGGTTACTCCAAGAGTCTAAAAATAAGTATAGTAGAGGCATCGTTCCGACAAACCACTCACGAGCGAGAAGCTGCTTGAGGTAAGGCTTTATCTGCTCAGCATAATCCGCGGGGATTTGGTCTTGCAAGCGTACGAGAACATCAAAGAAAACATCAATAGTAGCGGCTGATTTCTCGCGGATACAGTCGCCGATGAGGAAGAGGGTTTCATTAGGGGTTAGGGGATAGATGATAGGGGTTAGGGTGTGAGCCGCACAGGCAGTTTGGGACTTCTCGGACGAGGCTGAGCTGTCGGACAAGTCGGATGGGGCGGACGATTCTGAAGGACTTAGGGTTGCAAGGAGGTTTTGGGCTTTGCCTTTTAGGTAATCGCGGTAAGGTGCGATGACTTCGGGGAGACCTTTTTGGTTGAAATAGGTGGTGAGTAGTTCAGCGACAGCTTCTTGTAGTTTTACATCGGGCTGAGTGAAGAGTACAGCTAATTGTTCGCGGTAGCTGACATCGGTAGGAGGGTGTTTTTTGAACTCCTTTGCCAAAATCTCTACTCCTTGAAGGAGTGCTTTAGGTTGCTTATCTACAGTAAAGGCAAGCGGAAATTGTTGCATAAAGCCCTCAAAATCAAACTGTGGTGCATTGGCAATAGAGACGATGTATTCCATAACGGTCTTTACTACACTGCCTACCCCAGTGCCTAAAACAGCAAAAAGAGTTTGTTGATGAGCTAAAAGTTCCTCTTGGGTAGGGGCAAGCCATTTGAGCAAACGACAATGCCAATCGAGGTGGGGTTTCTTCCATTGGTTGAGCAATGATTCTAAAAGCTGCCCTACAAAACTACGAGGAATTTGGTAGCCATAATGCACCAATAATTCAAATACCTCGTCCCAATAGGTAGTTACTTTGGCAACACCAGAGGTACTCATTTTGCTTGAGGGGTTATCACTTTTCCACTTGGAAAGGTCGAGTACTTTGGTTTCGATACGGTAAAGCTGTAAGAGCACTTTTTCAATGGCTTCGGGGTATTGGAAGAGGAATTGGGCATCAGCAGTTACTGAGCGGCTACCCATATTAATTTCTAATAAATTCTTTACAAAACGCTCTTCTTCAAAGGGGATCCAGCCTTTTTTGTAAAAATACCATTGGAAACCAAAGGACAATCCATCGATCTCTTTATTATATCGTTCTTTAAGTACTTTTTTGATATAGTTATCTGGCGGAAATTGTGTAAAGTAGTTTATTATAGGTTCAAAATAAAAAGAACCTAAGATGGCATAAGGAGTTACTTGATAAGGTTCGCCTATATAATTCTTTTTGTCTATCATCACTTTAGCAATGTCGTTTTCCTCACGTACCATAGTAATAAGGGTGTAGTTATGAGCTTGAAAAACTTTATAGTTATGGCGGTAAGTATTCTTTTTATCAATATTCTTTCGCGGGAAATCTTTTTCCGAATAGGGATCTAATGCTTTGATAGCAGTGATGGTGCTATAACGCTCACTATCGGTGAGCTGGCTTGTAATGTTTAGGATTGCTGAGAAATCGCCTTCGGCAATGGCGGTGATGAGGGGTTGATTCATTTTTATTTTTGATTTTGATTTTTATTATCGGACGTATAATGATGATTGGCGAGCAAAGATATGTATTTTAGTTATGGAAACGTTTATAGAGAATACTTTCCTTTTCGCTACTACCTTTTTCAAGGATTTCTTTGCGGAAACGTGTAGCTACTGTTTTGTTGAAAAAGCCTGCTTCTTTAAATATTTTCAAAGCTTCTTCCTCTAAGGCTTCCGACCATTTGTAGCTATAATAGCCTGCGGCATAACCTCCACTGAAAATATGAGAGAAAGCAGGAGAAATACACATCTCATCAATAGGTGGATAGAGTTGTGTTGCTTTGGTAACTGTCTGTTCAAAAGTGCGAACATCTTCAAGGCGTTCTAAATGAGGATAGGTATGCCACTCCATATCTAAGAATCCAAAATTTAACTGACGCACATTCAAAATGCCTTTCATAAAATCTTCAACAGCTTTTACTTTCTTCACCCATTCTATAGGTAGAGGTTCCCCCGTTTGGTAATGAGTGGCAAAAAGGCGCAAAGTTTCTTCTTCATAACACCAATTTTCCATCAGCTGACTGGGGAGTTCCACAAAATCGCGGGCTACATTAGTACCACTGAGCGAAGGATAGGTTACCTTGGAAAGCATCCCGTGAAGGGCGTGTCCAAACTCGTGGAAGAGAGTCGTTAGCTCATTAAACGTAAGCAAAGAAGGAGCGGTATCTGTTGGACGGGTGAAGTTGCACACTATAGAGATGTGCGGACGGGAATCTTTGCCTTGCTCATCTCTATACTGCTCCTTGTAGGAGGTCATCCACGCCCCATTGCGCTTGCCTGCCCGAGGGAAAAAATCGGTGTAGAAAAGGGCGAGATAATCACCGTTTTCATCGGTTACTTTGTAAGTTTGTACTTCGGGGTGGTATTTTTCTACCTCATCGGTAAGAGTAAAGTGCAAGCCGTAAAGCTTGTGTGCCACAGCAAACATTCCTTCCACTGCCTTATCTAATGCCAAATAAGGTTTGAGGAGCGAATCGTCTATTTGGTAGCGCTCTTGTTTGAGTTTTTCGGCATAATAAGCAAAATCCCACTGCTGAAAATCGGTGAGACCAGAGAAGGTTTTGAGTTCTTCTAATTCCTTAATAGCCTGAGGTTTATCTTTGGCTAACTGTTCGTTGAGGAAAGCTATCACCTTTTCGGGAGTTTCCGCCATACGCTCTTCCAAAGCAAAGGTAGCATAATTAGGGTAGCCCAACAAAGAAGGACGCGTTTGTCGCAATTGGGCGATACGCAACACATTGTCTTCATTATTATAGGCACTCTCTCCTGCACAACGACTATGATAATCGGTGAATAGTTTTTGGCGTAGGTCGCGGTTATCAGCATATTTCATTACCGCAGTATATACGGGCAAATCGAGAGTTATGACCCAGCCTTGTACATTGCGTTTTTTAGCTTCTTGCGCGAGCATTTCAAGGACAAAATCAGGTAGCCCACTGAGGGTATTTTTATCGGTAATCACCCATTGGTAATGTTGAGTCTCTGCCAATACATTTTTAGAGAATTTCAGTTTTAGGGTAGCCAACTGCTTGTCGATTTCACGCAAACGCCCCTTATCATTGAGTGATAAATTAGCGCCATTGCGGGTAAAACTTTTGTAAGTTTTCTCTAAAAGCGTTTGTTGTTCTGCAGTAAGCGAAAGAGTTTCGCGCTGGTCATACACGGTTTTTATCCGTTTGAAGAGGGCTTCATTCAGGCGTATATCGTTACTGTAGTGGGTAAGCAAAGGTGAGATGCGTTGCGCTTCGGCTTGCAGGGCGTCGTTTGTCTCGGCACTGTTGAGGTTGAAAAACATAGCCGTGAGTCGGTCGAGCGCCAAGCCTGTGTAAGCCAAGGCTTCTATTGTATTTTTAAAAGTAGCGGGGTCAGGATTTTGTGTAATACTATTGATTTGAGCAAGGCTTTCGGCGATAGCTTTCTCAATAGCTGGTAGATAGTCAGTAGGAGTAAAGCGCGAAAATGGCGCTGATTCATAAGGAGTATAAAACATAAAATTGTCTTTTTAGTATGAGAGTGCAAATATAGCTTTTTACATACATAAAACAAAAAAAAACTGCTTGATTTCTCAAACAGCTTTTTTTATTTTCTAATACCTGATACCTAATGCCTGATACCTACTTATCTTGCATCGCAAATACTGATTTCAACAAAGGAGTAGTACGCGCTGCTATATTAGTGCGTATTTCCTTTTCTTTGTCGCCTACTTTCACGAATAAACCATTGATAGCTTGTTCTGTAACGTATTTGGTGAGATTTGCCTCAACCGGTTTCACCAATGGAATTTGGTTATACTTATCAATGATATTTTCCCAAACTTTATCAGCACCTACTTCGCTAAGTGACGATTGGATTTTAGGAGCAAAAGCACTTTCCAAAGCGTTATAAGTAGTATTTTTTAAATAGGTAGTGGCGGCAGTATTATCACCTTTGAGGATGTTCATCGCATCGGTAAAGGTCATATTTTGTATAGCCGAAAGAAAGATAGGTTTCGCCTGGCTCACTGCATTTTCAGCAGCTTCGTTCAGCACTTTAAGCCCTTGATCGGCTAAAGAGCCCAAGCCGATAGAACGCAAGGTTTTATCTACTTTTTGGAGTTCTTCGGGCAAAAGGATGCGCACTGCTTGGTCTTTAAAATAACCACCGTCTTTGCTCAATAGGTCTACCCCACTACTCACGCCCAATTCAAGCGCTTGTTTGAGACCACTGGCTACGTTAAAACCACTGCCCCCTTGCGAAGTGTTATTCAAAACTTGTTGCAGTTCATTACAACTATTCAACGATAGAGAGCCCATAGCTAAGAGCCCTAAAAACATTAGTTTTTTCATAGATTATTATTGTTATTTGGAGTAATTCCTCTTTCTTCGGCATAAAGCGCATAGAGAGTAGCAAACAAAAAGGGCAAAGAAAAAATAAGTCCGATACCAAAAAGAAGAACGCCTAATACAGCAATAATTCCTCCCACTAATCCTGAGAGAAAAACTGTACCAAAATTGCGCATCACACGTTCAATACTCCCTCTTACTGCTTGTTCAACTGATTGATTCTCAAATATAATGATAGGCACCGCAAAGGTTAATAGAAGAGAAGCAAAAATATCAAAAAGGGTACTCAATATAGGAAGTCCTAAAAGATTTACCAAAAGAGAAAACAGTGAGGTAGCTACTGTAAACAATGTAGCATAGGTTAGTAAACGCGCTGTGTACGGCGAGTTGTAGTGCGTAAAGAGATTATTAACCGAGGCAGGTTCTCCTTGTTCTACTTTTTTAAAATTCTCATAGAATCCAGCTGATAATGGTGTTATAGCACAGCTGATAAAGACTCCTAACACCATTAATTTCAATTGTACAATAGGTGTTGCCATCATTTCTTGAAGATAATAAAGAGATCTCAACACCTCAAAATCACCGAAGTCTCCTCCTAAAATTATAGGAAAAAACAACATATAGAACAAAACAAACACAACAATGAGGAGTAAAACTCCTACAATAAGGCTTGCAAAGCTACTCTTATAGAGCTTGCCTGCGCGGTCTAAAACATTGGATACTGACATAATATAAAAATATTTTAATTTGTTACTTATTTGTTACTTATCGTTTGATAAATACTAAAAATACCTGCTAACAAATACGAGTAGGTAATTGTTACTCCTATTCCAAAAGCAAAAAAACCTACCAATAAGCATACCATTCCAAAGGCGGTAATGATAAGTGCTGTAAAAGGAGCCAGCATTATTCGCTGATAGCTGTGCCTCATTGCCTTGAAAAGCGACTTGCCTTCCAATACAATGATGGGAACAGTGAGTACAAACACTAAGGATATGATAGTGGTAAGCGCTAAGCCCAAAGCGGCTGTTCCTATAGCGATAGCACCTACTGACACTAAGGTTTTTAAGCACATTTGCAAAATCACGTGTCCTAAAATATCATTGGTTTCACGCACATGATAGTAAGCAAAAAGGTTGCGGAAGGAAGGGCGGCTACCAGCTATCACCTCGGCGTAATTTTTGTAAACTCCTGCTGTGAAAGGGGTAATAATTCCATCGATTAGCAGGCAGAAAAACCAAAATTTTATCAAGAAATGAGGTTGATTTACGTAAGCAGTTAATCTTTCAGGGTCTTTACTGAGTTCCACAATTCCCTCAATAGGCATTCCAAAAACGGTGGTGAGTAGCAAAGCGTATATAGTGAAAACCACTACAAAGAGGAGAAGAGCTCCCAAGAGGTGTATACCAAAAGTAGCTTGTACTAATCTCAATGCATTGATGAATATATTCGATAATTTCATAGCGTTAGGTTAAAACGATTGTGCGAGCACAAAATTCCGACGGATGAGCTGTTCATCCATTCCTGCTGCAAAGTGTTGTTTGTGATATTTTATAAGGTATATATGTCGTACGTAGTATTTTACTTTGCTGTAGAACAGTGCGGTAGGGTCGACTTCGCCCGTGATATAGATAGGTACTTGCTCGGTATCAATATCTAATTGTTCAATAGAAAAGAGGATGTAATATAGAAAATCTTCAATGGTTTCATAGCTAAAACGATTGAAGTAGTATAATTTTTTATTTCTGAAGACTACAAAGTAGAAAGAGCCTACTTCGGCATAGATATACATCACCTCCAAAGCGTGTGAGGAGTAGTGTTTTAGGAACATTTTGAGCAGTGAGGTAGCGAAATGCTGATAGTCGAACCTGCCATAGTAAGAGAGCAAAGCATTGTTTACAAAAGTGTTAGGTACGTAGGCATTTACCGTTTCGACAGAGAGAATCTTATCGATTTCCACAGTTTCGGGGGTTACATTGTTTATGTCGATGCTGTACTTAAGATAGTCCAACATCTCGTCCTTACCGCCGTATAGGGGTTGTGGTATAAGGGCAAAAAGAGGGGTGTTGTGCAAAACCCTGATGGTGGTAAAATCTTGGCGGAGGTCTTCTTCACTTTGGATTACACGTTCTACTTGTTCATTTATTTCTTCCTGAGTTTTATAGCTAAAATTCACAGGAAAATTGTAGATAGATTCCACGCAGGTAAGCACAGGGTTAAACACACAAAAAGAAAGTCCATCCAAGTTGATTTGAATGGACAATTCCTTGAAATACGTTTCTAAATGTTTATTGTTTTGCGATTTTTGCGTCATAAGAAGTTGGCCAGTTACCATTTACGGTGATTTCTTTTAGTGAACCTACTTGGATATTAGGACCTCTTACATCTTCTACTGAAGTTTTTTGAATTTCTTTAGCTACTAAGCCTTCATCTAAACCTTCTAGTATATCTTTTTTAGGCACATAAACTTGGAAGACTGATGATTTTACACCGTTTTTATCGGTAATTTCACCTGTTTCCATTATAAATTTACCTGGTTTCACACCTTTGAAAGTAGGTAAATCACCCATAGTTTTGTAACGAGTATCGTTTTTAAACAACGAATCTTTTACTGATACGTATCCTAAGGTATCAATACGCACTCCTTGACGCATCACGTCAATGTTAAAACCTTTGTCGAACTCTACCCAGCTGGTATCGCGTTGTGAAGTAATGGTAAAACGTGCATTTTCTACAAACTTAGTAAGTTCGTCGAAATTTTTAGCATAAACGCCATTAATTTTCAAATAAGCATCTTGAACATTGCGAATGTCCTTCAACTTCTTGATCACTTCAGTGTAGCGATTTTCCTTAATTTTGTTAAATTCAATAGGACCTGTGATAGATCTGTAAATTAGGAAGCAGAACACGAATCCTAATAGATAAAATGCAATTTGTAAGATTTTTTTCATCGTTTTAATATTATATTAAATAAATTTTTTTTTGACTGGCATAGCGCAAAACTACAATCTTTTTTTGAAACTAAAAAATTATTTTAACTTTTTTTTATATTTTTGTGCGCTCAATACTTTTTACAATGGACGAAAAAGCCTTTCTCAACGCTCTCTTTCAGGCGTTTAAACATATTCCTACCCCTTCACAAGAAGTTGCCTTACAAATGCTCACTAAGTATCTTTTAGATACTGATGCCTCCGAAAAAGTATTTTTATTGAAAGGATTTGCAGGGACAGGAAAGACCTCTATCACGCGCTGTCTCATTGCTACACTCCCCTTGATACACCACCAAGCGGTACTTTTAGCACCAACGGGCAGGGCAGCTAAAGTGATGTCGCATTTCGCTAAAAAACAGGCATTCACTATCCATAAGTACCTTTACTACACCACAACAATGGGTACTGAAATATCCTTCAAACTGCGTGCCAATAAACACTACAACACCTTATTTATAGTAGATGAGGCATCGATGCTTGCCGATATTGACGACTTGATGCGTTTTGTCTACTCGGGCAAAAATTGCAAGTTGTTACTCATAGGCGATACAGCTCAGTTACCTCCTGTGGGTACTGAGGTGAGTCCGGCGTTGAGTGTGAGTCATTTAGAATATCAATACAACAAAGAGGTGCTCACCACAACTCTTACTGAGGTGCTGCGCCAAAAAAATAAATCGGGGATTTTGCGCAATGCTACCCGCCTGCGTAAAACGCTTTTTGGACAAGCCAAATCACCAGATTTTCTGTTCAACCTCAAAAATCCCGATGTAACCCGACTCACGGGTAGTGAGGAAATTTCGGATGCTATCAACGAGAGTTATGAGCTCTACGGAAGTGAAGAAACTGCTATTATTGTGCGCTCTAACAAGCGTGCTGTAGGGTGGAATGCTTATATACGCCGCTCTATTTTGGATATAGAAGATGAAATAGCTGCTGGCGACCTGCTAATGGTGGTGAAAAACAATTATTTTTGGTGTAAAAACAACCCCGAAGTGAGTTTTATTGCCAATGGAGATATTATAGAAGTACTCCATATCTACAGTTTTTACGAAGAATACGGTTTTAGATTTGCTGAAGTTTCGGTGCAACTCATTGATTACCCTAACCAACCGCCTTTTGATACAGTTATTTTGCTCAATACCCTTTACAGCGAAGCTCCTGCCCTTACCCCCGCTGAAAGTCAACAACTTTACGAAGAAGTGCTCGCCGATTATTACGATGAACCCTCGTCGTACAAAAAGCACCAACAACTGAAAGAAAATCCGTACTTCAACGCTTTACAAGTGAAATTCTCCTACGCTATCACCTGCCATAAAAGTCAAGGGGGACAATGGGATGCTATCTTCATTGAAAAACCCTACTTACCTGAAGATTACGTAATTGACGAAAGTTACTACCGCTGGCTGTATACAGCCCTTACCCGCGCCAAACAACAAGTATATTTGATAGGATTTCCTGAAACAGACTTTAATTAGGTAAGAGGTAAGAAATTTTAAAAAATCTCTAATTTAATCACTACGCTTTAGAACCTTATAAAAAACACATATTCAATTACTTACTTAATTACTTTCCCCTACTCTACTAAAAATTATCAAAAAAATTAGTACTATGTATTGCATATTACTATTTTTTACCATAACTTTGCCCTCGAATTGATAAATCTACAGAATTATGGAAGAAATCAATACTGAAAAAATTAAAACACAAATGCGCAAAGGTATCTTAGAGATGTGTATACTCTCGGCTATCAACAAAAGTAAAGAAGCCTATGTTTCCGACCTCATAGATGCCCTCAAATCTGCCGATATGATTGTGGTAGAAGGTACGCTCTACCCACTTCTCACCCGACTGAAGAACGCTGGACTACTCGCCTACCAATGGAAAGAATCGACCTCGGGGCCTCCACGCAAATACTATGTGCTTACCGAAGGAGGCAAACGCTTTCTTGAAGAAACTGTAAAAGCGTGGCGTGAATTACAAACTATGATAAACAAACTCATTTAGATTATGGATAAAGTAAAAAACATCAGTTTGGGTGGTTTTTCTTTTACAATTGAAGAAACTGCCTACAACGCTCTCAACACCTATCTTGTTGAGGTGCATAAACACCTAAGTACCAATGCCGATAAAGACGAAATTCTATACGACATTGAACAGCGTATGGCTGAACTGCTCAAAGACCAAATGAAAGGACGTGAAGTGGTTATCAGCCAAGATATTCAATACCTAATAAGCGTTTTAGGTCGTCCTGAACAATACGTTGATGATGAGGAAAATAGTGCCTCTACCCCTCAGTTTTCTAACTCTTTTAAAGGTAGAAAACTCTACAGAGATATAGATGACAAAAAATTAGGTGGTGTACTTTCGGGCATCAGTCATTATTTTAAATGGGATGTTACGCTACTGCGTATTGTTTTTGCCTTACTCATTTTTGCTAATATTTCTTTTTTTGCTTTCAGCGTTAATGGCAAAGGCATTTCGTTTACTTCTACCCTTATTGTATTGTATTTCATCTTTTGGGGTGTAGTTCCAGCAGCTGTTACAACTTCTGAAAAACTTGAAATGAAAGGTGAGGAAGTAAATTTAGATACCTTATCTAACTTCAAAACAAGCTTTCCTTCACAGAGAAGAGAGTGGACGAAAAGCCTTACTGACAAGAAAATAGCGGGAGTTTTAGGGGGACTTGCTCTTTATCTATCTATCAATAGCACTTGGTTACGCATTGCTTATGTAGCAGTAGTTTTATTTTCTTTGCCCATTTTTCATCAAATGGGTGTATTGGCAATTATCGGCATTTTATCTTAGCGGCAGTACTTAAAAATCCTACTTTAGCTACTGAAGAGGTTCATTCTTTAAAAACTTCGGATACAGCAATAACATCTCCTCAGCGAAGTAACTTTTTCTTTATGTTACTCAAAGGTGTTTTCTATTTCATAGCTATAGTGATATGTATTCCTCTGTTTATAGCACTTATAGGTACGATTATCAGTATCTTTGGCGCAACTATTGCTGGCGGTATTACCCTGCTTACCCTAAGTGATTACTTACCTTATCTATTGGCACATCAATGGCAAGTTGTTGTATTGTACCTCGCTTCAGGTTTACTGTTGTTAGTGCCTATCTCATTAATAGTGTTATTAGCTCTTAAACTTTTTACCAAAGGATTTCGTACGCCTAAAGCGTGGGTAGTGGCTAATGTGCTCTGTTTAGTGGTAGGGATAATGCTTTTACTCACCGTATTAGGAAGTGTAGGTAAAGAATTTGTAACAGCAGGTAAAGTAGAAACAAAAATACCCATCACCTCTACCGCCGATACTTTGTTTATCAGTGAAAAAACCTCTACACCTTATGATGGATTTGTATCACTACACGAAAGGGGAATTGATTTGAGAAATAACGTATACTTCACTGATATACAACCTACTAACGATTCACTACCCTACCTTTTAATCACTAAAAAATCTAAAGGGAGAACTGTGAGTGAGGCTACCGAGAACGCTTCTCGGTTAGAGTTTCCTATAGAGTTCAACAAGAATGTAATAGAGCTTCCTAACCATTATACACTGAAAAAAGGCAATGTGTTTAGAGATCAAGAAGTGAAAGTAAGTTTGTGTGTGCCTGCGGGCAAATACGTAAAAACTATTGCCAATAGGCAGTTATATATGTTTCAAAAATGGCATCCTATTCTCGAAAAGAATGCTCTATACAAAGTTACTAAAGACTCCATTATTCAGGTAACAAGTAACAATTAAGAATTAACGATTACAGCGGCTTGGGTGGGGCATACGCCGGTGATTTTATCACCTATACCTACATAGCGCACTTCGTACTGAGGATAAGGTGCGAGTACCTCACTAATGAAAGCGCGAAACTCCTCGTCGTTCCACTCAAAATGGTGGTCGGCGTGGCGGATAGCATTCTCAGGGTCATCAAAATAATACTTGTTGAACCTACTATCGGGGGTGGTGATAATCATTTTGTAAAAAGGAATTTGCAAGCACTTATCCACTAATGCCTTTGCATCGTTGGGGGTATTGTGTTCAATCACTTCAGTAAGGAGGATATTCACCGGTTTTTGGTAAGCAAAATCGTCTAAACTGCGCAGGAACACAAGGTTATCGGTATCCATTTTGTAAGAAAGACTCTTGGCATACTCGGCTACAGCAGGATCTATATCGGTAGCAAAATAAGGGTGGTTATAACTGTAGTTCTTGCGCATAAAACGACGATAATACTTCAGTTCACCACAACCGATATCCAAAATAGGGAAATCGAAACCAAACTCCTTCACCACAAACTCCATACGGCTGCCGTGAGTATCGGTAAATTGGAACTCAATATTGAGCCCTTTAGCTTTGAAATAGGCCTCGAAAGCAGGTTTTATTTCATTGAGTTGGCGTTCGCTCTTCACGGCGCGCTTGATAAAGAGGTAGAACACGAAATAAGGCACATCGTCTATATTGGTGAGGATACGCGCGTATTTCTGTGCAAAAAAGTCGTCGATATAAGTATATTCGCCATACTCGTTGGTAATATGCGTAATCACGGCTATAAAGCTGAGTAAGTTGAGCGCCTCGAAGATAGTTTTCCCTTCTACTTTAAGGGCTACATTATTACCGATAAGAGGGGTGATTTGGCAATTTTTGAAATAACGTTCCATCAAAAAGTGTCCGCTACTATACCAAGAAGAATTGATATAGAGGTTCTTCACTTCAATAGTACAGGGCTGGTTGTCCACCTCGCGGCGTGTTTTTCCTAACCATTTGATTTCCTGACTAAAGTAAGTTTCTTTTTCCTGCAATTGGTCTTTAAAAAACTCATTGCAGCAATGCAAAATCACCAAAGGTGAGCAATAACTTTGAAAATCTATCTGATTGCTCTCTTCGGGTAGGTAACTATAGCGCGTATCTTGGAATACTACGTCATACTGATGCGCACTTACTGCATTACCTATGAGTTGCCCATTGCGGAGAGATTTGGCATAGATACCAAAATCGGTATTAGGGTTTTTGTTGAGAACATCCAATAAATGAGGATTGTTGGAACGTATTTGTATGATCATAAATTACTAATTCACTAATGAAATGACAAAAGTAAGAACTATTTGGTTAATTCACAAATTATTCTTATTTTTGCGCCTGAATTTTAAAAAGATACATAAAAATGGCAGACACTCAACTCACTCCCGAACAATACGAACTTTTCAAAAATATAGAAAAGCGTCTTAAACAAAAAAGACTTTTGTATATCCATTTTTTTGTAATGGTTTTAGGCTGCATATTTTTTGCAGTAGCCAATAAAGTATTAGACTATGGGGTAGACTACAATTGGTATATATGGGCAAGCCTCCTTTGGCTTTTCCTCTGGCTATGGCACGCGATGAATGTATTTGTTTTTAATCGTTTTTTGGGTAAAGAATGGCAAGAAAAACAACGTGAACATCTCGTTGCTGTTCAACAAAAGAAACTCATTAAAATAGAAGCTGCTGTAGAAAAAGAATTTGCGGCACAAAAGGAACAAGCGCAACGCGAATTAGCAGCTGAACAAACCGCACAAAGTTCTACTTCCAATTCAAATCCTACAGTGTAAATTCTATGATTACTCTTATAGCTGCCGCCGATAAGCACAATGCTTTAGGTAAAGGAAGCGAGTTGCTTTGGCATCTACCAGAAGATTTCAAACATTTCAAATGCCTCACCACAGGGCATTGTATTATTATGGGGAGGAAAACATTTGAGACCTTTCCTAAACTTTTGCCCAATCGTACCCATATAGTGATTACGCGCCAAAAAGACTATGCAAAAGAGGGGATTATCGCAGTAAATTCTTTAGAGGAAGCTATTGCGAAAGCGCTTGCCTTAGACCCCACTCCTTATGTGATTGGAGGGGGTGAAATCTACGCACAAGCACTGCCTATTGCCAATGTGATAGAACTCACTCGTGTAGACCATATTTTCTCCGAAGCTGATGTGTTTTTTCCTGAATTTAACACTGAAGAATGGGAGTTGGTAAGCTCTGAACCTTTTGAAAAAGACGAAAAACACGCTTATAGATTTACTTTTGAGAAATACTTAAAAAGGTAAGAAGTAAGAAATAGTTATTTTATCTCACTTGGATAGACTGTAATATATGAACTCAAACTATCCCAATAATCAGGAGCTCTTTCTATCACAAAAATTTCTTCTTTCCCATCTCCTGTAATATCTATTGCATTACACCCCCATATTTTAGTACGCTCAGTATCTTTTATATAATGGGGTATATTTTTATAATTACAATCGATTTTCACAAAACTGTTTATAGGAACTTGAGTCATTTTTGCCATTTCTCGCAGATATAAGTAATGTTTTTCTGTAGGGACTACCTTTCCTTTTAGAGCAATGGTTGTAGTGCTATCAATGATTATTTTTTCAGAATGGGCTACTCCATAATGTTTTATAATAAGCAAACTGTCATTGATATAAATCTTTGTATCAAACTTTGGATCTCCATAATCACTACAATGAAATGAAAATAGTGGAGTTATAGAATTATCAATCTTGTTCCCTTGTTGTTTAGAGGGGCTATCTGTAGACTCACATAGTACTATAATAACCAAGAATAAGAGTTTTTTCATTGTAAAGTGTTTTATTTTAGGCAAAGATAACAATTAAATTCTATCTAAAAAGTTTTATTTTTTGTGAGGGCGTTTGCAGCACATACTCAGCTATCGCTGACTTTCCTACATAACATATTTCAAAAGTTATTGATAATCAGAGTAATTAACTTTGGAAAAGTGTAGTGGTGCAAATAAAAAAGCTGTCTATTTAGACAGCCTTTTTATTTTATAAAGGTTTTTGTTTTGAACTTCTGAAGTATTGAATTATTACAACTTTCTGTTCCTCAATAACATCATAGTAAACAACAAATCTTGCTTAGCCTCTAAGTTCCATCTTACTTCCATATCTTTCTCTCAATTCTCTATGAAGTTCTTCACTGCTTACAGTCATTCCAAGCCTTGATTGCTCTCTTGCTTTCTCTATTTTCTGTAATTCTTCAGCTGACAATTCATAGTAAAAATCATCCTCCTCATCAATAGGGGCTACTTCTACGTTATATTTTTTAAAAAATGTCTCAAAAGCAGGCAAGTCTGTTTCAGGGAATTTTATATTGTAATTGAGCATTTTCACTCCCTCTTCATTGTAATTAGTGGTTGTTCTCATACATTTCATATTTTTTGCAAAGGTATGAATAATTTACTAATTTACAACTTTCTTACTAGGGCGTTTGCAAAACGCCCCTACAATATACCTAAAAACTGAGCGTTACGCCTGCTAAATAATTCGCTTCGGCAGCGGGGATATACACCATTCCGTAGCCGTTATCGCCGTAAGGAGTGTATTTGGTGTTGAAAATATTATTCCCCATTACCGAAAACAATACCGATTTGAAAGTGTTTTTAGGCTTCCACTCGTATTGCAAACTGAGATTATTTACGAAATAAGCATCGAGCTTTGCTTCTTCTCGTTCGGTGTTATCTACATATTGCGCACCTACATATTTAGAAATCAACCCTATTTGAAAACCCTCAATAGGTATAAAAGTAATCGTATTACCGAGCACTACATCAGGAGAATACGAAATGCGAGTATCACCCCAACTAATAGTGCGAGTGGCTACCTCAGCATCCTGACTCTTATAATCTTTGTTTATATTTTTGCTAAAAGCTACGTTAGGTGACCACAACCAACGCTCTGAGAGTTGCACCATCGCATCGGCTTCAATTCCTGCACGATAGCTCTTACCCACATTCTCACGGATAGGATAACCGGTGCTATTGAGCTTACCTGAAAGCACTAATTGGTCTTCATAGCCCATATAATACCCATTGAGATTCAAACGTACTTTTGGGGTGGTGAGTCGCCAACCGAGGTCGATATCGTTGAGTTTCTCTGCGATAGGTTTTTTAGCATTGGGGTCGTCCTGTAAGGCTTCGTAATAACTCTTGTAATCGGAGCGGTTAGGCTCTTTGGTAGCACGAGCATAAGAGAGGTAAAGGTCGTTGTGCTCATTCAAAAAGAAGGTAAGACCCGCTTTAGGGTTGAAACTGTTAAGGCTTTCGTCTATTTTGTATTTATTCGCTTTATACCCTACGTAACGGAATTGTACATCGGCAAACAGGCTCCATTTAGGGGCAAATTGCCAAGTGAGTTTGCTATAACCTGCCGCTTCTTCTTTGGTGTTGAGTCCTTCGTAACTATAACGATTGCCATACACAAAAGACGCTTTTTCTGCCCATAGCAAATCTTTGTAATGCGAGCCTTCATAGCGATTGAGCAATCCTCCAAAGAGCAGTTGTACATCGTTTTTCTGATAGTTCGCCGAAAAAGTAGTACCCCAGAAATCGTTGTTCAATCCTTGTTGGTGAATGATGTATGCTTCTTGTTCCTTGCCAGCCCCGTCGAGTACTTTGGGCAAGCCTACCTTAGAATATTTTTTCTTCTCATAGTTCTCCCAATATCCTTTACCTTTGGTGTAGTGGAAGGAAAGTTGCGTATGCCACGCAGTATTCCACTGTTGCGTCCAGTGCAGTTGGGCGTGGTCTTGCTGGTAATTATCGGTTTCGTTGTCGTAGAAACGTTTGTTACCAGTGGCATCTTTATAGGCTCCCGCAGGATTGTAACGACGATTACTATTTAAGGTCTCTTTATCTACTCCTAAATAAGTGAGATACACACTTTGTTTGCCACCAAATACCAATCCTTTGATGAGCGTACCCCCGTGACTATAAGCACCTTGCAAGAAGTACGATTTTAGGTCGGAGGAAGCACGGTCGCGATACCCATCACTTTTGATTACAGAAAAGCGTCCGCTGAGCTCAAAACGGTCGTTGAGCTTTCCCGTAGAAAGTTTGAGGCTGTGTTTGTGAGTATTATAACTGCCGTAGAAGTTAGCAAGCTCTCCTGATGCCTGCTCTTGTACAGCATCGGTGAGGACGTTTAGGCTTGCGCCAAAAGCTCCTGCTCCATTAGAAGAAGTACCTACCCCGCGTTGCAACTGTATACTTTCGGCAGAAGAAGCAAAGTCGGAGAGATTGTACCAAAATACCCCTTGTGATTCGGAGTCGTTGAGCGGTACACCGTTGATAGTAACATTAGTACGGTACAAGTCGCTCCCTCGTACAAACATATTGCTACTACCAAAGCCTGAACCATCTTCGGAATAGCTCACCACATTAGGTAACTGACCTAACAACAAAGGCAATTGCTGACCGAAATTTTTGGTCTTGATTTCCTCCTTAGAGAGGTTAGAAAAGGTTACGGGAAGTTTTTTGGTAGCCCTCACGGATGATACTAATACTTCTTCTAACTGAATGGGCTTAGGTGAAGGGCCGATAGAGTCAGGCTCTATTGCCTGTTGTGCCATTGCCGATGTAGTAAGGCAAATAGCAGTGTACAAAAGTACATTTTTCATTGTAAAATAAATATTTACAAATAAAAGAGGCTATTATTTGGTGTGTTAATAAAATAAAAAAAGCCTGTTTATGCTACCCAAAAGCAAAAACAAGCTCCAATTGCTTAGTTTCATTCCTTCAACGGGATTATCCGTTCAAGTTCAATGGGTATAATCTCAGCCTGTTACAGCACCCCTTATGAGACGGCGCAAAAGTACAAAATAATTACGAAATACGAATGATGAATGACGAAAAAAATTGCCAAAGA
Source organism: Capnocytophaga sp. oral taxon 326 str. F0382 (assembly GCF_000318295.1). NCBI lineage: Bacteria > Pseudomonadati > Bacteroidota > Flavobacteriia > Flavobacteriales > Flavobacteriaceae > Capnocytophaga > Capnocytophaga sp. oral taxon 326. The sequence goes on along the minus strand of NZ_KB291378.1, from coordinate 44,973 downwards.
TGTGAGCCATACGGGCTGTTTACATCTTTGGCAAAGTATTATTAGCTTGTTAGCTATTCGTTAATTAGGCTTGTCCGGTTATGCCAAACAGAGGGATAGCGTGACGGTCGTCGCTGTTAGAGATTGCTCCATTAGCTTGTTCAAACTTTTGGATATTATCATCTAAAGCAAATAGCAATCGTTTGGCGTGCTCAGGGGTAAGGATAATGCGACTGCGCACTTTTCCTTTAGGCATCCCTGGCATTACGCTCACAAAATCTACTACAAACTCGGTAGACGAGTGGTTGATAATCGCCAAATTAGAGTACACTCCTTTAGCAATTTTATCGTCGAGCTCGATGCTCAATTGTCCTTCTTTTTCTTCTACTTCGTCCATTGTTTATCGTGATTTTTTCTTTTCGACTACAGATTGTTCCATATCCGCTTTAGATCCGACGATGATTTTCTCGTATTCTTTAAGTCCGGTACCAGCAGGAATACGGTGACCAACGATTACGTTTTCTTTCAAGCCATCGAGGGTATCTATTTTACCACTTACTGCTGCTTCGTTCAACACTTTAGTAGTTTCTTGGAAAGAAGCTGCTGAGATGAACGATTTGGTTTGCAATGAAGCGCGTGTAATACCTTGTAACACTGGCATAGCGGTAGCAGGGATGATATCGCGAGCGATAACCAAATTCTTATCGGAGCGTTTAAGGAGTGAGTTTTCATCGCGCAATTCGCGGAGGCTCACTATTTGTCCTGCTTGTAAGTTTTCGGAGTCACCAGCATCTTCTACTACTTTTTTACCGAATAGGCGGTCGTTTTCTTCGATAAAGTCGTCTTTGTGAACCAACTGACCTTCGAGGTAGAGGGTATCTCCTGGGTCTTGAATTTCGACTTTACGCATCATTTGGCGAACGATTACTTCAAAGTGTTTATCGTTGATTTTCACCCCTTGGAGACGGTATACCTCTTGTACTTCGTTTACTAAGTACTGTTGTACTGCTGAAGGTCCTTTGATACGCAAGATATCATCAGGAGTTACAGAACCATCGGAGAGCGGTTTACCTGCACGTACAAAGTCGTTTTCTTGTACCAAGATTTGGCTTGAAAGTTTTACTAAGTACTTGCGTTCCTCACCTGAACGAGAAGTAACGATAACCTCTTTATTACCACGTTTGATTTTACCGAATGATACTACCCCGTCGATTTCGGATACGATAGCAGGGTTCGATGGGTTACGTGCTTCGAAGAGCTCGGTAACACGAGGAAGACCTCCTGTGATATCCCCAGCTTTGGCAGAGCTACGCGGTATTTTCACGAGTACTTTACCTTCTTCAATTTTGCTATTGTTATCCACCATAATGTGAGCTCCCACAGGCAAGTTATAAGAACGTAGTGTTTCGCCGTTTTTATCAACGATAAGCAAGGTAGGAATCAGTTTTTTATTACGTGATTCAACAATCACTTTTTCTTGGAAGCCTGTTTGCTCGTCGATTTCTACTTGGTAAGTAACCCCTTGTTCTATATCTTCGTAAGCGATTTTACCAGAATATTCGGAGATGATTACGGCGTTGTACGGATCCCATTGGAAGAGCAAAGTGCCTTTTTTCACTTCTTCTTTGTCTTTTACAAAGATGTGAGCTCCATAAGGGATATCGTGTGTTTGAAGCACCATTTTAGTAGTGGGGTCAAGAACACGGAGTTCAGAAGAACGAACCACCACATCTACAGGGTTTTGTTCATTATCTTTACCGCTTACCACACGCAAATCTTCTACTTCGATGATACCATCGAAACGCGCTTCGGTTTTGTTTTCTTCGGATACGTTACCGGCAACCCCACCCGCGTGGAAAGTACGCAAGGTAAGCTGAGTACCAGGCTCACCGATAGATTGGGCAGCAACTACCCCTACGGCTTCCCCTTTCTGTACCATACGACCGGTAGAAAGGTTTCGACCGTAACATTTTGCACAAATACCGTGTTTAGCTTCACAGGTAAGTGCAGAGCGCACTTCTATCATATCAATAGGAGCGGCTTCTATTTTATCTACTATTTTTTCAGTAATTTCTTCACCAGCACCCACAATGAGTTCTTCGGTGAGAGGGTTGTAGACATCGTGGAGCGACACACGTCCTAAAACGCGCTCGCCAAGAGTTTCTACTACTTCCTCGTTCTTTTTGAGGGCACGTACTTCTACCCCGCGCAAGGTACCACAATCTTCGGTGTTGATGATTACGTCTTGAGATACATCGACCAAACGACGAGTTAAGTAACCTGCGTCGGCAGTTTTCAAAGCAGTATCGGCAAGACCTTTACGAGCCCCGTGGGTAGAGATGAAGTACTCGAGGATTGACAAACCTTCTTTAAAGTTTGACAAGATAGGGTTCTCGATGATTTCGCCCCCTCCAACGCTTGATTTTTTAGGTTTAGCCATCAAACCACGCATACCGGTAAGCTGACGAATCTGTTCTTTAGAACCACGCGCTCCGGAGTCAAGCATCATATACACAGAGTTGAATCCTTGTTGATCGGTACTAATGCGTTTCATCGCCAATTCGGTGAGTTGTGCATTGGTAGATGTCCACACGTCAATCACTTGGTTATAACGTTCGTTATTGGTGATGAGCCCCATATTATAGTTCATCATAATACCATCAACGAGACCGTTAGCTTCAGCAATCATATCGGCTTTTTCTTGTGGGATGATGATATCCCCTAAACTGAATGACAATCCACCTTTGAAGGCAAAACGGTACCCCATATTCTTGATTTTATCCAAGAAGTCACCTGTTACAGGGATGCTGGTTGCTTTGAGGATACGACCGATGATGTCGCGGAGAGATTTTTTAGTAAGTACTTCGTTTACATAGCCCACTTCCAAAGGCACGAGCTCGTTGAAGAGCACACGCCCAGTAGTAGTTTCTACTACGGGGTAATACACATTGCCATTTTCGTCGAGGTCGCGTACTTTCACTTTGATGAAAGCGTTGAGGCTCAATTTGCCTTCGTTGTAAGCGATATTTACCTCTTCGGCAGAATAGAAAGTGAGACCTTCGCCTTTGACAGGATACTCAGGGGTAGATTTACGACCTTTGGTGATGTAGTAAAGCCCCAAGACCATATCTTGTGAAGGTACCGTAATAGGTGAACCATTGGCAGGGTTGAGGATATTGTGAGAAGCCAACATCAAGAGTTGAGCTTCGAGGATAGCCTCAGGACCAAGAGGCAAGTGCACCGCCATCTGGTCACCGTCGAAGTCGGCATTGAACGCTGTACACACCAATGGGTGCAACTGGATAGCTTTCCCCTCGATGAGTTTAGGCTGGAATGCCTGAATACCCAAACGGTGCAATGTAGGGGCACGGTTGAGGAGGACAGGGTGACCTTTGATCACATTCTCCAAGATGTCCCATACTACAGGTTCTTTTTTGTCGATGATTTTTTTAGCTGATTTTACCGTTTTTACGATACCGCGCTCGATGAGCTTACGGATTACAAACGGTTTATAGAGTTCGGCTGCCATATTCTTGGGCAAACCACATTCATACATTTTGAGTTCAGGACCTACCACAATAACGGAACGCGCAGAGTAGTCCACACGTTTACCGAGGAGGTTCTGACGGAAACGCCCTTGTTTACCTTTCAATGAGTCGGAAAGGGATTTGAGCGGACGGTTAGATTCGGTTTTTACCGCTGATGATTTACGAGTGTTATCGAAGAGTGAATCAACAGACTCTTGCAACATACGTTTTTCGTTGCGCAAAATCACATCAGGTGCTTTGATTTCCATCAAGCGTTTGAGGCGGTTGTTGCGGATGATTACACGGCGGTATAAGTCGTTGAGGTCGGAAGTTGCAAAACGACCTCCATCGAGCGGTACCAATGGGCGCAATTCAGGTGGGATTACAGGAATCACCTTCATTATCATCCATTCAGGTTTATTTTCGCGGTTTTTTTGAGATTCGCGGAACGCTTCTACCACTTGTAAGCGTTTGAGCGCTTCGGTTTTGCGTTGTTTAGAACTTTCGTTGTTAGCTTTGTGGCGCAAGTCGTAAGAAAGTGCATCTAAATCCAAACGTTCGAGGAGTTCGAGGAGACACTCAGCTCCCATTTTAGCGATAAACTTATTGGGATCGGTATCTTCTAAGTATTGGTTATCAGCGGGAAGACTCTCGGTAATAGCGAGGTATTCTTCTTCTGAAAGGAAGTCTAAGTATTGTAAATCTTCACCTTCTGGGCCTTTGGCAATCCCAGGTTGGATAACTACATAGCGCTCGTAGTAGATAATCATATCCAACTTTTTGGAAGGGAGCCCTAACAAATAGCCGATTTTGTTAGGTAGTGAGCGGAAATACCAAATGTGAGCGATAGGCACTACGAGGTTGATATGACCCACTCTTTCGCGGCGTACTTTTTTTTCGGTAACTTCGACGCCACAACGGTCGCAAACGATACCTTTATAGCGAATGCGTTTGTATTTACCACAAGCACATTCATAGTCCTTTACGGGACCGAAAATACGCTCACAAAACAACCCGTCGCGTTCAGGTTTGTGAGTACGGTAGTTGATAGTTTCGGGTTTAGTAACCTCGCCGCGTGAAACGGCTAAAATAGATTCGGGGGAGGCTAAACCGATCGAAATTTTATCAAATTTAGGAACAGCTGTTGTTTTTTCTCTTGCCATATTGTTATGGTGAATATAATAAGTTTATGTGGCCTCATTGGGGAGTCCCCACGAAGCCTATTTACAAAATATCGTGCAAAATTACTACTATTTTTTGAAACGGCAATAGTTTTTTAGAAATATTTTTTAAAAAAGTTTTTAAGTAGTTGAGGGTTGGGGAATTAGCAAATTAGAGAATTAGGGAATTAGCAAATTAGGGAATTACTGTAAGGCAAGAGGAATTCTCAGAATTATCGCAGTTATCAAAGTAAAGGTAATTGATCTACTCATTAGCGAATTGTTTCATTGTGTACAATATCAATTCGGTAGTGCTTTTTTCGGTGACTACCCAAATAGACTTATCGTAATCTACATCTATAGCGATGGGAGAAATAGACTCTACGGGAAAATCTTTTAGCAAGTTGCCTTTTTCGTCGTATAGGTAAGCTTTTTGAGTATTCTGTTCGGTTACTGATACGTAGTTCATTCCGCGAATGCGAAACAATTTAGGACGGCTATACTTACCTTCGGGGAGTTCGATACGCTGATTACCGATAGTGAGTATATTTCCTGAAAGTGAGGTAAGTACATAGCGGTTGCCGCCCCAATAAAAAGGTTCGGTAAGCGATAGGTTTTTGCGGGTCATTCCACCTTTTTCGTCTATAGAGATAAGCGTACCATCACTATTAGTGAACATAAAGAGGTCACCTAACACCAAAGGCGGATTGTTAGAAAAACTATAGGTGCCTTTCACTGTAATACGCTGCTCGCCATTGCGGTGCAAAATGTTGAAAGTGCCATTGTTAGATGAGTAAATGAGATAGTCTTTTCCATTGAAACGATAGTGTTTAGGGGTAAACAAAGGTTTTCCATTAGCGCGCTGGTTAAAGCCTTTCACTTCTTGACCTTTCTTATCTAAAAGATGAAGAGTATTACCTTCGGCAAATAGGAATCGATATTCACGATTACTTTCGTAATCAAAGACTTCTAAGGGGGTGATAGGATTTTTATACTGCAAAGGGAAAGGGGCTACCTCCTTGCCATTGCGATCGACGACCCAAATAGATTTTTCGGTAGTGAAAGCCATTTGCAGGAAGCCATTTTTAAATAAATCTACTTGATAAATAGGGCTTTGTATTTTTCCGTCTAAGCGTTTTTTCCACAATAGTGAGCCGTTGTTACCTATGAGATAAAGGTAGTTATTCTCATCTTGCACAGCGATTTCCAATCGTTTGGTGCGGTGATTTAAGAGAATGACGGGCTCGCTTGCCATAACATCGTCTAAGGCAAAGCGGAAACGCTCGCGCATCTCATCAGAAAGGGTGCTTTCAGTTTGTTTTTCACTTACAAAATTCAGCACGTAATAGTCGTTTTGAGGTGTTTGTTGGAAGAGAGCCCAACGGTAATTTTCGGCTATTGCAGGAAAACGACTGCTAAATGAAGGGTTGTCGTAAAGATTGGCAATGCGCGAAAAAGTAACATTTGAAGCACTATTTTCTTCTAATAACCCAAAGGCTTTATTTGCTGATAGCACATTACCTCGCTGCATATCGTTCACTACAGAGATAAGTAGTTCTTTGGTTTTGGTGAGTACCAATTGCTTTTGATAGACACCTGCATAACGCGGAATAAAATCTTTTACAAATGAAGTGAAGAAACCGACGGGCAGGTCGGGGTTGAGCTCGTACATCGGGAAGTTGTATTGGAAATCCTCGGAGAGCACGGGTAGCTGTTGGAGGGTTTCGTCTACATCAAATGAGGAAACAACTGCAAATTGACCTTCGGTTACGCGCCCAAAAGCAACCCCATTGATAGAAGTTCTAAAGGGACTTTCTTGTGCTATACTGTCGTTTTGTGTTAGTTTTTCGGCATCATCAAAAGTGTAAGCACTGATGCTGAGCACACGGGCAGGCATTAGGCTTAGCGCATTGTTTTGATAGGGGACAGTGTGGAGCATCACATCGGTATTTGCCTCTTTATCAATAGTAGTTACCCCGTTGAGACGCACATTATTTTCTTCTAAAAAGAGATCAAAAGCTACCCAATTTTTGCAATTAGCAAGTAGTTTTTCACCAAAGAAAGGTTCGAAATAATCATTGGCGGCGTTTTTTTGCAAAAACAGATTTGCCACGCATTCAGTACCGCTAATTTGTTGTAGTTTTTCTAAATCTTGTTGAGAATTGCTCTTGTTTTGTTTGTTTAAAGAGGTGTATTCTGAAAGTTTTTCGCCATCGCTGATGAGCAAGTAATCACCATAAATTGTATAGAACCACTCTTTGCCAAACAAGGCTTGTTTTTGCACTTGTGCAGAGGCGTTTTTCCAAGTAGCTGATTTCTCGTTATTATCTTTTTTACAAATAAAGAAACAATCCCCTTCGGTAGAAAAAGCTACCCATATATCATCATTTACGGGTAAAATTCCTAAGAGTTTTACTTCGTGCAAGCGCAATGTACGAGGGTTATGTGCTTTCCAAAAGCTATTGTTCGTAAGGGCACTCAGGAAGTTGTCGCGGTTGTTGATATGATAGATGAGCTCGGTATTTTCGGGAAAAGTAAAAGGGGTGAGGGTTGCTTTTTTTTCTTTAGAAGTACAAGCAACCAAAAAGAGCAAGGTTATTATGTAGAAACAATACTTCACTACTTAAAATTATTGATGATGAAAGTGCAAAGATATGTAATAATTGGCAAATTAGCAAATTAGAAAATTAGCGAATTACGGATGATGAAAATACTCATAGACTTTTTTTCCTCTAAAACCTACGACCTTTGTGAGTTCTTCTAATGTAGCCTCACGGATGCGTTTTACGGATTTGAAGTGTTGGAGGAGCGTTTCTTTGGTTTTATCGCCTATCCCCCCTACCCCATCGAGTTCGGATACGATAGCTGATTTGCTGCGTTTTTGACGGTGGAACGTAATACCAAAACGGTGTGCTTCGTCACGCAATTGCTGAATTACACGCAGAGTTTCGGAACGCTTATCTAAATACAAAGGGACACTATCTTCAGGAAAATAAATTTCCTCTAAACGTTTAGCAATGCCTATAATGGCTATCTTACCGCGCAATTCTAACTGTTCTAAGGCTTTTAGAGCTGATGAGAGTTGCCCTTTACCTCCATCAATGATTATAAGTTGAGGCAGCGGTTGCTGTTCGTCTAACAAACGGCGGTAACGGCGGTAGACAGCTTCTTCCATAGAAGCAAAATCGTTAGGCCCTTCAACGGTTTTTACATTGAAATGGCGATAGTCCTTTTTACTTGGTTTGGCATTTTTAAAGACTACACAAGCCGATACAGGGTTCGTACCCTGAATATTAGAGTTATCGAAACACTCTATATGCACAGGAGGGACTGAGAGGTGCAAATCGCGTTGCATCTGGGTAAGGATGCGGTTTGTATGGCGTTCAGGGTCTACTATTTTTTCTTGTTTGAACCTATCTTGACGGAAGTGTTTGGCATTGCGCAAAGAGAGTTCCAAAAGTTGTTTTTTCTCACCTGCTTTAGGGATGGTGGCTTGCAAACCGTCGGGAAGGGGTACTTCAAAGGGTACGATAATTTCCTTAGATACAGAGAAGAAGCGTTCGCGAATATCAATAATAGCATATTCTAAAAGCTCTCTATCAGTCTCGTCCAATTTCTTTTTAATCTCCAAAGTATGAGCGCGCACAATCGCTCCATAAGCCACTTGCAAGAAATTTACATACCCATATTCTTCATCGGAAACGATAGAGAATACATCGACATTGGTAATTTTACTACTTACAATGGTAGATTTAGCTTGGTAGTTTTCTAAACTTTGTATTTTCTGTTTGATGAGATGCGCTTCTTCAAAACGCATTTCGGTAGCTAATGTCATCATTTCTTCTTTGAAGTGCTTAAGCGCGTCTTTGAAATTTCCTTTGAGAATTTCGACTATTTGCTGGATATTATTATTATAATCTTGTTCGCTTTGGTATCCTTCACAAGGTCCTTTGCAATTTTTTAGATGGTATTCCAAACACACTTTAAACTTGTGATTAGCTATGTTTTGGGGTAACAAATCGTAGTTGCAATTGCGCAAGGGAAAGAGTTCTTTTATCAAATCTAAAAGTGTATGCACCGTTTTCATACTGGTATAGGGGCCGAAATACAAGGATCCGTCTTTCACTACTCGCCGTGTGGAGAAGACACGAGGAAAGCGTTCTTTTTTCACGCATATCCACGGATAGCTTTTATCGTCCTTTAAAAGAATGTTGTAGCGAGGTTGGTATTTTTTAATAAGGTTGTTTTCGAGTAGTAAAGCATCGCTTTCGGTAGCTACCACGATGTGCTCAATACGTACGATTTTGCGCACCAAAATGCGTGTTTTAGCATTATCGTGTTCTTTTTGGAAATAAGAGGAGACGCGTTTTTTGAGATTGACAGCTTTGCCTACATAGATAAGGGTATCGGAGGCGTCATAAAACTGGTAGACGCCAGGGTTATTAGGCAAGGTTTGCAATTGGATATCTATGGACATAGGGGTTAAGGGATAGAGGTTAGGGGTTAGAGATAGAAAAGAGGCTACCGAAAGTGGCAGCCTCTTTTTTTTGGTTTTATAAAGATAAAAACGTTCCTAAAACTATTTTACCAAGTTGATTTCAACGCGGCGGTTAAGTTCTCTACCTTTCTTAGTTTTGTTAGAAGCGATAGGTTTTTCAGGACCAAAACCTTTAGCAGAAAGGCGATCAGGGTTGATACCTTTATCAATTAAGTAAGCTTTAACTGAATAAGCTCTATCTTCAGAAAGTTTTTGGTTTTTAGCTTTGTTACCACTTGTATCAGTATAACCTTCTACTGAGAATTTAGCGTTTTTGTATTCGTTCAATACTTCAACGATATTGTTCAATACAGTAGCTGATTCAGGACGGATAGTAGCTTTGTTTACATCGAACAAGATAGTTTTTGCGAAGTCGTTCAATTTCTTTTGAACTTCTTGAGTTACTTCAGGGCAACCGTTGTTAGAAGCAGGACCTGGTTTATCAACGCATTCATCGTCTTTATCAAGTACACCGTCACCATCGGTATCAGGCCAAGGGCAACCGTTGTTTTCTTTAGGACCAGCAACATCTTTACATTGGTCTACGTTATCAGCAACACCGTCACCATCAGTATCAGGGCAACCGTTGAATTCTGGTTTACCAGCTTCGTCTGGGCAAGCATCATCTTTATCAGCGATACCGTCACCATCTCTATCTGGGCAACCTTTTAATTCAGGAAGACCAGCTTCATCTGGACAAGCGTCGTCTTTATCAGCAATACCATCGTTATCGCGGTCAGGACAACCGTTCAATTCTTTTTTACCTGGTTCGTCTGGACAAAGGTCATCTTTATCGGCTACGCCATCTTTATCGCGGTCTTTTTTACCGAATTTAATGGTAATACCAGCAGCGTGTTGGAAGTAGTCTTCTTGAGAATCAGATTTGAAAGTTGGGTTGTAGGCAGTTTGCAAGTTGATACCGATGTTTTCGGTAAACCAGAAGTTTACACCACCGCCGCCTAAAGCGCGGAATTTACCTTCGTTATCGATAGCGGCATATCCACCACCTACTTGTAAGAATGGGTCAAACCATCTTGCGGCTTTCCAAAGAGAGTTCAAGTGGTATTTCACAGCTAAATTGGCAGCCCAAAAAGACAAATCTACTTTATTGTCAAGATCTTTGCTATAACCGAAACCTTTTTCGATTTTGTTCAATGATCCAGATAATTCAGCAGAGAAACCGGCACCAATGTATCTACCTACAGAAAGACGAGAAACAGCGGGAAGGATGTTGATATCACTTGGTCCACCCCAGTCTTTCATCAAGTCCCCAAAAGCATCTGGAGTACGTATATCAACTGTATTTACTCCAAATCCTATCTGCCAAGGACTGTTTTCATCTTGCGCTTGAACTCCTACTGAAAAAGCAGCAGCCAAAGCAAATAAAGTTAATTTGATTTTCTTCATACTTAAAAATGAATTTTGATTACTATTTAAATTTGGGGGCAAATATAAGTATTATTTTAATATCTATAAATTTTTAAGGTTATTTTTTTTTGTTAAAATTGATAAGAACTAAAAAAAAGGCTTAAAAACAGAGTGTTTAAAACAGTATTATATTTTGCCTCGTTTGTTGTTATTTACTTGATTACGAATTAATTAAAAATGTTTTACAACCATTTTACCAAGGCAAAATCTTGGCGGTGTGGCAATAAATTATTTTTAGGGAAAATACGTATTGCTAAGTGTAAAGCACCAGGATATTCGGAAGCTATCTCTAATTGATAGGTAGCTTTATTACCTTCTTGAGCTACTACAGAGAACTCACTAGTAGAGAGGACTTTAAACTTATCGTCTTTTTGTTGAGCGACGACGAGTTCTACACCTACATCTTCAGGGCGCAATTCGCCTAATTCTAAAGTAATTTCGCCTCTATAGTTTTTACCTATAGAGATGAGTTGTTCGTTTCGATTAGGGACTTTGAAATTGACTACCTTTATATTATCCCATTCTTGGGTTACTTTTCGTTTCCAATTAGAGAGCTCGATAGCCGTTACAAACTGATTGTCTTTCAGTTTATTTACGCGTTCGGTCATAGGGTAATAGTATTGGTTTTCGTAATCGGTGAGCATACGCGTAGTGGTAAAGTTTACCGCTACTTTGGCGATTGTATTTTTGATAAAGGCGCACCAGCGAGATGAAACACCATCTTTATTCTTATCGTAGAATATAGGTGCAATTTCGTCTTCGATGATATTATAAATGGTTTCAGCGTCCATTTCGTCCTGATATTGTTGGTTTTCGTAGGAACGTTCCATTGGCAGTGCCCAACCGGCATCTTCGCGGTAGCCTTCTACCCACCAACCATCGAGTACGCTGAAGTGCATAGTACCATTCATTGCTGCCTTTTCACCACTGGTTCCTGAAGCTTCGAGCGGACGTGTAGGGGTGTTCATCCATACGTCGACTCCTTGTACCATGTGGCGTGCAAGTTCCATATCGTAGTTAGGGATGAACAATATTTTACCTAAGAATTGTGGTAATTTAGAGATTTCGACAATATTTTTAATCAAATCTTGTCCTGCTTTATCGGCAGGGTGAGCTTTACCAGCGAATATGAATTGTACAGGGCGTTCAGGATTATTTACGATTTTATCTAAACGTTCTATATTGGTAAAGAGCAAGTGTGCGCGTTTGTAGGTCGCAAAGCGGCGTGCAAAACCAATGGTAAGGATGTCCTCGCGCAAGTTTTCTTTGATTTCGACTAATTGGCGAGGAGAGAAATAGGGAGTATTTTTCTCTAAGCGCAATTTTTGTTCGACGCGGCGCAAGAGTTTAGAGCGGAGGGCTGTTTTGATTTCCCACACGCGTTGATCGGATACTTTGTAGATACCTTCAAAGCTCTTAGGGTCGTAGTGGTGAGTTTTGTAGTCTTTACCAAAGACTTCGTTTTCCACTTCTTTCCAGAGACCGGCTGTCCAGGTAGGTTGGTGTACTCCGTTGGTCACATAGCTAATATGCGATTCTTCAGGCATATAGCCAGGCCACAAATCTTTGAGGATTTCTTTGCTCACCTCACCGTGTAGCCAGCTCACGCCATTGACTTCCTGAGAGAGGTTGGCGGCGAGGTTACTCATTGAGAATTTCTCGTGAGGGTCGCTCAGGTTGATTTTACCGAGAGCGAGGATTTGTTCCCAATTCACGTGCAATTTATCGGTATAATTACCGAGATAAGCGCGCAATAAACCTTCTTCAAAAGCATCGTGACCTGCAGGTACAGGAGTGTGCGTAGTGAAGAGAGAAGAAGCGCGTACCACCTCCATTGCCTCAGAGAAAGTAAGGTTGTTGTGTTCGATAAATTCGCTAAGACGTTCCAAACCGATGAAAGCAGCGTGTCCTTCGTTGCAGTGGTAAATATCACTATCGATACCTAATTTTCGCAACATTTTGATACCGCCTAAGCCTAAGAGCATTTCCTGTTTGAGTCGGTTTTCCCAGTCGCCACCGTACAAGTGGTGTGTGATAGAACGGTCGTCTTCTCGGTTATTTTCGAAATCGGTATCGAGGAGATAGAGTTCTATACGACCTACATCAACGCGCCATACGCGGGCATAGAGGGTACGCCCAGGGAGCTCGATAGAGATCACTATCCACTTACCTGTTTCGGGGTCGAATACAGGAGTTACAGGGATTTTAGAGAAATCTTGAGCCTCGTAGTCGGCTTCTTGGTTACCTGCTGAGGAGAGTTTTTGGGTGAAATAGCCATAGCGGTATAGCAATCCAACCCCAGTGATTTTTGTAGCTTTGTCGCTGGCTTCTTTCAGATAGTCGCCCGCCAAGATACCCAGACCTCCTGAGTAGATTTTCAAAGAAGAGTGCAAGCCATATTCCATACTAAAATATGAAATAGAGGGGCTTACCATTTCGGCTTTTTTAGCCATATATTCCTGAAAATCACCATATACTTTAGAGAGGTTACGCATAAAAACAGTATCGTTTTCCAACTCTTTGTAACGAGAGAGGGAGATGCTATCGAGTAGAGCGATAGGGTTTTTGCGCACTTCTATCCATTTTGCTTTATCAATATATTTGAACACCTCGTAAGCCTCATCATTCCAGCACCACCAAAGGTTTTTAGCGAGTTCTTCAAGGGGTTGCAAGGCTTCAGGGATGGCGCGGTGGATAATCACACTACGCCAATTAGGAGTGTTTACCACTTTGGATTTTTCTAAATAAGCTATGCCATCGGTTTCTACCGGAGGGAGGCTTTCTACTCTATCCTCTATATTTTCGAGGGTAAGTTCGTAACATTTGATATAATACTGTACTAAGTTTTTCCAAAGGGCGATTTCAGAGACTTTAGCGGCAGTTTCGCGCAAAGCTTGGAAATCGTCGTCTTTGCTATCTAATAGATTTTGTATGTTTTTAGCGATGGCACCTACTACTTCGCCATAGTTGCTATCGGTACGATTGACTACTTCTATAGCTTTTTGTTTTTGAGGATAGTAGTCGTTTACCCACTTGCCAAATCCTGCTAAAGTAGTGGTGATGGTAGGTACTTTGAAAGCCAAACTTTCGAGCGGGGTATAGCCCCAAGGCTCATAGTAAGAAGGGAAAGCGGTACCATCGATACCGAGTAGCAAATCGTAATAAGAGAGGTTGAATACGCCGTCGTTACCATTGAGGTAGCTTGGGCAGAAAATCACTTTCACCTTATCTTCTTTACGGTTGAAGAGTTGTTGTTCGTTGATGCGTTTTACAATGGCATCGTTATAGACATCGGGGAGGATGTGAGTGAGATGTTTTTGTTCGTTAGGGGTTGTTTGTTCGGGACATTGGAGGTTATTGAGCAATCCTTGGTTAGGAGCGTCGTAGGCTGTAGGGATAAGTATATAAGCCAAGAGCTCTTTTTTGTTTTTAGGGTTGCGATTGAGAGCACCTAAGGCATCAATAAAGGCATCGATTCCTTTGTTGCGGAACTCATAACGACCGCTGATAGCAACGATTTTGGTATTCTCACTAATGGGTTGAGTTACCAACGCTTGTGCGACGTTGATGAGGCGTTCTTTAGCTATTTTGCGTTTTTTATCGAAATCTTTATCGTCGGGGACAATAGCATCGTTGAAGCCATTAGGAGTGATGATATCGGTTTTTCTACTGAGGAAATGCTGAGCTTCTTGAGCAGTAATTTCGCTTACAGTAGTGAAGCAATCGGCAACTTTAGTAGTTTCTTTTTCGAGGAAGTGTTTGTGTTGTACCCCGAAACGATAAGCCATTTCTTCGGGGTTGTAGTTTTTCATATCGTTGTAGAGGGGGTAGCCATTGCCAGCGATAGCACGACCTACGACGGTGGCGTGAGTAGTGAAAACAGAGCCTATTTTAGGCATAGTTTCTTCGAGATAGAGCAAGGCGCTACCAGTCATCCATTCGTGGAAGTGGCAAATTACGTTTTCGCGTGAGGCCGTATTGAACTTCACAAAACTTTCGATTACCTTTCCAACGGCATATCCAAAGAGCACTGATTCTACATAATCCCAGGGGCTACTGAAAGAGTCGAGTTTATAGTTATCCCAATAGTAGCGCAAGATATCGTTTTTAGCGCTCATATAATGAGAGAAATCAACAAGGAGGACGATGGGGTTACCTTCAATTTTCCAATTACCGACACGCACGCGCAAACCTTCGGAGGCAGCTTTAGTGCGCCAAGATTTGAAGAGTTCGGGGTTTTCTACAAACTCTTTATTTTCGTTGTGTTGCCAAATATCAGGACCAATCAAGATGTATTTACTTCTGAATTTTTTGGCAATAGCAGGGGCTTTAGTAGCGATAACGGTGTGGATACCGCCAACTTTGTTGCACACTTCCCAACTGGTTTCGAACACATAGTCGGGATTGAATTTCTTTGTCATACTCATTATATTTAGTGGCTAGTTTTTAGTGGTAAGGTGTTAGGTGACAGGAGTCAAGTGGCAGTTAATGTTCTGTTTATACAAAATATGTTGCAAAGGTACAAAGTTTTTTTTGATTACAATACTTTTTAGGAGAATTTTTTAGGTAAGAGATAAGAGGTAATAGCATTCGCCTTTAAAGGCTTAACCTCCGTTGAAGGTGTCCAAAAAATTTTTTGTAAGGGCGTTTGCAAAACGCCCTACATAACATACTCTAAAAGTGATTGATTATCAGAACTGTAAGCTTTTTCAAAGTGTAGGGACAAAAAGGTGATTTTGAGATTTTTGGGACGGCTTCTAATCCGCAAAAGTGAATTTTTAAAGAGAAAACATCTAATATTCGCTACTTTCTTTTGTAGTTTATTAATAAAGTATAAGTCTATTATTTTAAATACGAATGCTGTGAGGTAGTACAAATTTGTTTTATTAAGACAATGAGAATTGACAATTTATTGCTATTTTTGTCATAAATAAATTCTTTTCTTATGAAAAAACTACTCTTTTTATTGTTATTACTTCCTTTGTTAGGGAGTGCTCAAGATTTTGAATACTTTGGCGTTAGAGCTGCTTTCACCCATAGCAACAAGTCGCATAATTTAGGTTTTATAGGAGCTTCACTCAATTCTTTTGACGAAGGAAATGGTTATTTTTTAGCCATTCCTACAGCTTCAACTTTTTACGCAGGTGCTCATATAGGGTCAAATTTTGATAGCACTTCTAATAAAGTACTGATAATCCCTGAAATAGGGTTTGAAACTAGTATATTTATATTTGGAGCAGGAATCTCCATTAATACTCAAGCTATACAACCCAGAATAGGACTTTCTATTTTTAATATACACAACGCTCATATAGGCTATTCTATACCTTTAAGAGAAAAAGCCTCCTTTGAAGGATTAACTATTACTTTTACTTTGAATCTTTTTAATCTTGGTCTTTAACAAAACTCTTAATTGTTCTGACTTATCATCTTGGTAGCTAAAATGTGTTTGCATAACCCTCTGTTTGTTTGGTGATTGGTGTACCAATTGCAAGTGCATTGTGCTTTCTCGCCGTCAAGAATAACGGTATGGGTAACCCCTCCTGTTCCTTTTACATTGGCTTTCACATAATCACCGCGTTGTTCTACGATTTGTACTTCATTATTTTCAGTGAGTTTTTTAGCATTTTGCAAGCGCGGGTTCAGACTTATCAAACGCTGGGGTTTGAAAGGCAAACGACGATAGAAATAATTGCCATCGGTGAGGTTGTAGCCCAAGAGTCCGATACTCGAAAGTGATGCTTGTAGGGTGGTCATTGTACCCATATTCACATCGTTTTCAATAGCCACCATTGCAGGTGAGAACACTTCGTTAGTTTTGAAGAAATTGTTAATCCCCACGAGCCATTCCATAGGTACTTCTTCGATCATATTCTCCAAGTATTTTCCTTCGCCTGAAAAACCTCGATATACATTATCCGAAAGTAAGAAAAGCATCTCTACCCCTTTGAAATGCAACACAAAAGCAACAGATTGCTCACTGCTACTGCGATATACATAAAGACTATCGGCAAGCAGAAGTAAACTTTGTAAGAGGTTGAGACGGTGCACTCCTCCTATTTTGATAGCTCCCGCTGTAGGGGTAGGCGCAAAAGTGTAACCAACACCGCGTTTTACCAAATAATAATCATTTTTCACGGCTTGTTTAGGCAAAGAACGGAAGAGCTGTATGGCTTCAGCTTTATTGAGGCGGTATGCCAAATCCATCTCCGAAAGATATACTTGTACATTACCCAAACCTTTGATCCAGCGGTTGGGGAGGGTTACTTTTTTCTCTACAGTTTTGTGTTTCTCGGTAATAAAGTGTGTCTGCTTTTGTCCTACACTAAGCACCATTTTCTCGGAAGCGGTTACCGCATTGAAAGCGCGCACGGTTACATCGTTGAAATCGATATTGGTGCAACCACTTTGGAGAAAATCACCGTCTAACACATCGTTGCGCAACCCTACACGGGCATAGACGCTATTGCAAGAGGAGAAGCCCTCAAAAAGCAATTCACCATTCCCTACCGAGATAATGGGGTCACGCAATTTTGCAAGCACTCCTGGGGCGATAGCAAACTGAGAGGCTACGGTCTTCGCCAGTGTAGCAAGACACTTAGCCACCACAAAAGGTTGAGTGATATTCCCCCAGAAGAAACAAGGCACTGCATTGTCTTCTTTGAGTTCTGAACAGTGCGAAAAGATAAAATTCTTCTCGTGAGCGCTCGCCTCTTCTATCACAGAGGCAAACGGATAAGCATATTCAAAGTCGTTCATTTTATTTATCAATTTATTAGGCAAAAAGCCCATATTTATATTAATCCTTAAGACAATCCTCAAAATCATTACACAAAATGCACCCTTCTTTAAATACCTTCAGCAGATTGGCTTCCATGCATTTTTTCTGTTCTTTCTCTTTGTCAGTGAGTTTTTTCTTTTCTCTATAGCTGTCGTAGCGTTTCAGTTCTTCAAATCTTTTCAAAATTGTTAAATCGTTTCTGTCATCTTTGTCCAAATCAATTCCACTGACAAAGGATTCTAACTCGTTTTTTATAGATTCATTTTTATAGTATGATTTTATAAAAAGCCAATCAAAATTATACGATATATAGACAAACTTCCCGAAATATTCTTCGGATTTTCTTTTTTCCTCTGACGCCCTCTCTTTAGCCAAAGCAATGGCTTTATCATATTCTTTTATGTAGCAATAGGCTTGTATGGCTTTTCCAGAAAAATTCCTATATCCTGCAGATTTCTTTTCATAGTAGGATATAAACTCCTTATAATGAGCTTCTTCGTACAAAAAGCGCATTTTGAATACCACAAAAGGTTCTAAATCCCCATATTTGGATATCATTTCATCTATTCTTTTCAGATAATCAGCGTATTCCTCCTTGCTGTGCGTATTGCTATCTCCGTAATCAACATTAAGTTGCTTGAAACTCTCCATCCAAGGCTTGGGCTTACGATTGTAGGCATACTTAGGAGAGTCATACATTAGGTCGATAACCGAGAGGTGTTTATAGGTTTCAGGTGTAACTCCCCAACTCAGATACTTATCAGCTATTTCGCGTAATATGTAGTATTTATTAAACTCTTCCCTGCCGAGACTTTGGTAGTCATAAGAGCCTTTCCTCAGTATATAAGGTTTGAACAGTACCAAAGAATCTATTTCTTCTACACGGCCAGCGCCATTCATACCTCTAACATTTTCAAAATCAATGCGATAAGTTTTATTCTTATAGGTAATAACAAGCCCTTGAGTCTTTGAAAAATAATCGGAAGGAGGTAAAACTATCATTTTTTTCACATTTCTTCCTACACAAAAATCTTCCTCAGCAATGATATTCGCCACTCTGTTCAGTTTTAAAAGCTTTACTTTTAATTGTTCAACATCAACAGGTCGTTTGTGTTCATCATATACATTCAGCACACGCAATCCGCCGCCTCCCCCAGGCTGTCCCCAGAGTCGCACAGATACTAACAGAAAAATTACAATTATGATTCTCATTTTTTATGAAAGATTATAGGTGACTAATTTCTTATGGTTTGTAGGTTTCTTCTCTAATTTTTCAGCCAAAGGCAAATAGGCTTCTACCACGTTTTTTTGGAAAGCCTTTATTTTAGGGTCTCGGGTAGGGATATCCAAAAACTCTACAAAGCGATTGATAGGGGTGAGCTTCTGGGCGAGGATATCGGCAAGGAAGTGTTGTAAATAACTGAGGTCTTCGTCGCGGCTAATGGCGCGGAGGATATACTCTGCCGTGAGATCGCGGGTTTCCTTTTTATCGTGAAGCAAAGCCATTCCTATAAAAATCCACCCGCCGTGATGTACGGGCAGGTCGTATTCCAAGAGTAGTTGGAGAGGCACCTGCAAGTTGCGATAAGTTTCAGCATCGCTTACCCCTACCCAAGGTGGGGTGTATTTGCCTAAGAGCACATCTACATATTGAGGGTTTAAGGAAATTGTATAACGTAGGGTATCTACATCAAATATCTGAAAAGCCCCAGCGTTGTAATAGTTATAAGGTAAACGATCTTCTTCTTTTTCAAAAGTCCTACGCTGATAGTCGTTATACGGACTATTAATATACTTCTTTTCCAAATAAAACCATTTGCGTTCAGAGTCAATTTCGTAACTTAGGAAGAAAGGTTTTACAGCCGAAAGATAGTCTTTGGCAGCGGTAGCTTCAAATTCAGTAAACACTTTGTCAGGGTGTTTTAGGCGGGTGATTTGCGTCCATAGGGGTAGGAGCTCCTCTGTAGGGGTTACCACATCTGAAAGCCCGAAGAGGTAGCCCAAGGCAGGTGCGTATTGTCCTGAAAGTAAGCGTACTTTCTCCTGTGCTTCAGGGGTAATGGTACTCAATAACAGTCGGTTGCAAGCCACTACCAAGTCGTCCAAATCCACTTCTTTGTCTGCTTTTTGATAAGCGAGCAGTCGGTCGGCAAGGGTCTCAGCATCAATATAGAAAGGCGCGTGCGTAGGGGTGGAAAGAAAAGACAATTTGCTACCCGCTTTGAGTTTGCTAAGGGTTGCCCTCACCTTATAAAGCAGGTAAGGAATCTCATCACGCAGGTACCAAACGTTATGGAGCACGTACGCTTGCTTTAAAGGTTCTTCTTCTTCGGTATTGAGGCGTCTTACTTTGGTATTCATTTTCGTCCAGTCCTCAGGAGACTCCAAAGGTCTGTCCTCCACCCAGCCTGCAAGGAGTAGCTGTAAGGCAGCCAACTGTACATTGGTATAATACATCCCATTGACCTGCGCGATATAAGGGGTAAGTTGTTCCTTGAAGTTTTCTGGCAATTGGTCTTGTTGCTGTACCAATCCTTCAAAGAAAAGGTCGATAGTAGCAGCCGTACGCTCACGGAGGCAGTCGCCGAGGAGAAAAAGGAGGTCTTCAGGTCTCAGGGGATAGGTGATAGGGGTTAGGGAGCGAGTTGTAGAGGCTGTTTGGGATGTGTGGGAGTTATGGGAGGAGTGGGAGTTCTCAGAGTTTTCGGAGTTCTCAGAATTTTCTGAATTTTCTGATAGACTTAGGGTTGCAAGGAGGTCTTGAGCTTTGCCTTTTAGGTAATCGCAGTAAGGGGCAATGATTTTGGGGAGACCTTCGTGGTTGAAATAGGTGGTGAGGAGAGTAGTGACTTTTTCTTGGAGCTTCACGTCAGGTATCGTAAAGAGCACTGCTAATTGCTCACGGTAGTCGAGATTGGAGGGGGCCTGCTTTTTGTAGTACTTTTCTAAGATATCCAAACCTATGAGTTGAGATTTGGCGATTTTTGGGGTAGCAAAACACAAGGCAAAGTTATCGGCAAAAGATTGGAAGTCAAAGGATTTTTCGTCAGCTATTTGTTTGATGAGCTTCATAGCAAAGTTCACCACCGAGGTCTTGTCGCTACTGAGCAGGGCAAAGAGGGGGTACTGAGAAGGGAGGAGTTCTTCCGCAGAGGGTTTGCAGCTCTCTATAAGACGGCAATAGGTATTGGCTGTATAGGTTTTTAGCGGGCTGATCAATGCCTCCAAGAAGTTAGGTAGCACTTGGGTACCTTTGAAAAATCCTTTTGCCCCAAAATCAAGTAATTTTTCATATTCTGTAACAGAAATATCTCTTTTTTCAAGGAAATAGGAAGGCAGTTTTTCACCTATTTCTTTAGCAATACGAGGTCTTTTAAGAATAAAGGACTCTATTTCTTTATGTTTGTTCAATAAGTATAAGGCATCTCCAAATTTTTCTATTAAAAAATCCTCCTCAAATGGGATAAAATCATTTTCATATAGCGACCACAGTATAGGGAAACCTAAATTTTTACAGCTCTTCACATCTAACTGAGTGAGTTGTTCTAAGTGTAGTGGATTTTTCCCCTCTTTGAGTACTGAAATCAGCCCAGAAATGTCACGGCTGTATAATAAGTTTTGTAGTTCTTTGTCTAATGCCTCAAATTTGAGGGTTTTTGCATTTTTCTTTGCCATAAAATGATTTTATCAATTAAGGGACAAAGATATAATTTTTTATTTTATTTTCAAAATGAGAAGATTTAAATTTAGTTACTGATTATCACGACAAAAAAACAACTCTTTTTCCTTCATAAAGAGTACATTCCACTTGCCTGCACTCCAAAAAGCTTTAAAATTGCGAATATTATTTGCACTTGTAACTTCTTCTTCAGGAAAATATTGGTATAGTACTTTTGGTTTATCAATAGGTTTAAGGGTTTGTTTACTGAAGAGTTGCATTTTCACTCCTTGGTAAAAACCTTCGTCAAATTCAAAAAAAACAGCAATATGCTGGTTATTAGTAGTAAACAAACATTCATCGGTGTTGTAATCAGTGTCGGATAACACTATAGTTTGCGAAGGAGAGGCTATGTTATATAACACAAAATTGCCCTCTTCTCTACCGGCGTGATACTGTTGATTGTTCCATTGCAAATAGTTGGTTGCCCACCTAAAAACATTACCTAAATACACATTTTCAGTACATTTTGTTTGTTTAAACTTCAGGTGATACACTCCTTGTTCTGTTTTAAAAAGCACTGCAAAAGCATCTCCTTTTTGCATATCGGTATCCGATATTAGCCTGTATTCTAATTTTTTAGGATTGTTTAAGAGCGCGTTTATAGAAGTTTCACCAATTAGTTTACCAGTTTTGGTTTGGAGACACAACAACTTGAAAACAGAAGTATTTTGCTGTTGTAATAGCAAATAAGTGTAATGTGAATGACTATAGCTTTGTTGAATATTATAATTTTTATCAAAAGGAAGAGCCAATGAAGCAATTTCACGGTAGAAAAGTGAGTTGTTAGCAGTAAGAGTAGGCACATATTTAGCCCAACACAAATGACGATTGAGAGTGTAGAGTGTATCACTCTCGGCATAGACAGTTACAAAGTCGCGAGCATTGGGTTGTGATTCACTCCAAATTTTACCACGTTGCACGAGTCCTGTAGTAGTATCGAAACGCTTTAACGCATCTATATCGTATTCATGTAGGAGGTAAATATGTTGGGTTACAGTATCTAAAGTAGCATATACCTCTTCAAAACCTATATTGTTACTCAAAGGTTCTATATGGGCAGTATTTTTTATAGGGGTAAATTTGTAATTATAGATTTGTTGTAACCACCGTTGCCAATCCTTTTGAGTATCTTTTTTAGGGATAGTTCCTAAATCATAGGTTAAATATACTAAATGTTCTAATTTTTCTTTGGCTAATGTTGAGAGTGGTACATTTTTGATATTTTCTTGGAATCCTACTTCACTAACACCACATTCACCATCTCCTGATGAAAGATAAATTACTTTTGTTTTCTGAGGATTATTAATAGCAGTTATCCAATAGGCTGTATTTTGAAAATCATCTCCATTGTTAAATTCATCATAGTAAAAAGGTTTCTTTCTTTTGATTTGTGAAATGATAGAAGGAGAGCGTTTCCAATAGCTTTTGGTGTAATACACCTCAGGGAGATTAGGAATAGGGAGCAGTTCAAAAGTGAGAGGAGTATCATACTTCTCTCCTATTTCTTGATTAAAAGGAATAAGGAGAATCGTTTCCGTTTTTAGTTTTTTAGCATCCTCAGGTGATAAATCTAAGAAATATCCCCGTTCTGGTAAATAAATATTTGCTTTTTCTAATACAAAAAGTGCTTTTTTGATATTTTCCGATAGATTTATCCTTCTATAATTCTTATTAAAGGTACCTGTAACAGTAATTTTCTGTGCAAAAACAGAGAAAAACGCTAATAAAAATGCTATAGTTAAGTGTTTTTTCATAGTTGTATTTGTTGTTTTTTATTTAGCAGAGTTTACAATAATAGAACTTTTATCTCTTAGCTAATTCAATGATTTCTAAGTTCTTAATTTCTTTACCTTGAATTTCAAAACGAAGCATAGTGCGCACCGTTTGCCAGCCATAGATACCTGCAGCTCCAGGGTTGAGATGCAACAATTGAAATTGTGGGTCGTATTGTACTTTTAGAATATGTGAATGCCCCGAAATGAAGAGTTTGGGAGGGTGAGCTAAAATTTCTTGTTTGGCCAAGGGAGTGTATTTATTAGGATAACCGCCTATATGTATCATCAGTACTTCTACTTCCTCACACAAAAATCTATTTACTTTAGGGAAGTACTGACGCACATCGGTACCATCGATATTACCATAGACCCCTCGCAAGGGCTTTACATCTTGAAGGGCTTCGATCACTGCTACATTACCAAAATCACCACAATGCCAAATCTCATCGGCTTCATTAGCATAGTGCAGGATGCGGTCGTCTATGTACGAATGGGTGTCGGATAGGAGGAGAATTTTCATTGTACGTCCAATTTATGGTGCTGTTTGCCTTGAATTTTGTAGCAAGCGCGCTTAGCGGCTATTTCTTCGGCTTTTTTCTTAGAAGTAGAGCGGGCACGCGTTACCGAAAAACCTTGTACGTGTACTTTGGCGACAAAATATTTTATTTCAGAACGGTCTTCTATATCTTCTTCGGCTTCAAAAGCAAAGTCTAACTTGTGTTTTTGACACCATTCTATCAATAAACTCTTGTGACTAATCACTTTTCCTTCCAAGTTTTTGATATTGATATGCGGCAAGATGAGTTCGCGTTCTATAAAACGGAAACAGGCTTTATACCCTCTATCTAAATAAATAGCCCCTATGAGCGCCTCGAAGAGATTGCCTGTGATATTGTTACCCAATTGCCTTGGGGTGAGCTTGGTGCGCAAAAAATCTAAGAGTCCCATATCTTTACCCAACTGGTTGAGATTGCGGCGTTCTACAATTTTAGAGCGCATTTTGGTGAGGTACCCCTCATCTTGTTCAGGAGCATTGGTGAAAATATAATCGGCTATTACTGCGCCAAGTATAGCATCGCCCAAAAACTCCAATCGCTCATAACTTTTGCGCGTTGCCTTCTGGAATTGGTAAGAAGGATGTGTAAAAGCCTCGCTGTAATAGGACAAGTTTTTAGGGGCAAAGCCTAAGAGATTCTTTATTTTATTATAAAAAATCCCGTCTTTCTTTTTTGAAAAAAGACGGGGAAAAGCTAATATTTTCTTTAAGTAGAACACTTATAGTTTATATCTTTTTGAATAATAAACACGCATTGTGACCTCCAAAACCAAAAGTGTTGCTCATCGCTACTTTTACATCGCGGTGTTGTGCTTTGTTGAAGGTGAAATTCAAGCGTTGATCTATTTTTTCATCGGGGGTTTCAAAGTTGATTGTAGGTGGTACAATGCCGTATTTGATAGCGAGAATAGATGCCACTGCCTCTATTGCCCCTGCAGCACCGAGCAAGTGTCCTGTCATCGACTTGGTAGAGTTGATATTGATATCATAAGCGTGTTCGCCAAAA
This sequence comes from Capnocytophaga sp. oral taxon 326 str. F0382, assembly GCF_000318295.1. NCBI lineage: Bacteria > Pseudomonadati > Bacteroidota > Flavobacteriia > Flavobacteriales > Flavobacteriaceae > Capnocytophaga > Capnocytophaga sp. oral taxon 326. The sequence continues at coordinate 20,503 of NZ_KB291378.1, read as the reverse complement.
ACTTCGAGTACAGCTTTAGATTCTGCAACATCACCCAGTGGTGTAGAAGTACCGTGCATATTGATAGCATCGACTTCGTTTGTTGATACTCCTGCATCTTTCAAGCAATTGATCATCACATTTTTAGCTCCTAATCCTTCTGGGTGAGGAGCCGTCATGTGGTAAGCATCGGCCGAGAGACCTCCACCTGCTAATTCGCAGTAGATAGTAGCACCACGAGCTACTGCGTGGTTGTACTCTTCGAGTACTACAGCACCTGCTCCTTCGCCTAATACAAAACCATCGCGATTGGCATCGAATGGACGAGAGGCTTTGGCAGGATTTTCGTTGAAAGTAGAAAGTGCGTGCAAAGCGTTGAAACCACCAATACCAGCAATAGTTACAGCTGCTTCGGAGCCTCCTGATACCATCATATCGGCATAGCCTAAGCGGATGTAGTTAAGGGCGTCGATCATAGCGTTGGCAGCTGAAGCACAAGCTGATACAGTAGTAAAGTTAGGACCTCTAAAGCCGTAGCGTATAGAAATCACGCCAGCGGCGATATCGGCTATCATTTTAGGGATAAAGAAAGGGTTGAAGCGAGGAGTTCCATCGCCTTGATTGAAGTTGGTTACCTCGTTTTGGAAGGTTTCCAAACCACCTATGCCAGAGCCCCAAATCACGCCAATGCGGTCTTTATCGAGTGTATCAACATCGAGGTGGGCATCTTTGATTGCTTCATCGGAAGCTACTAAGGCATATTGTGCAAACTTATCGAGTTTACGGGCTTCTTTTTTGTCCATAAAATCCTCGATATTAAAGTTTTTAACTTCACAAGCAAACTGAGTTTTGAACTTAGAAGCATCAAAATGGGTAATAGGCGCAGCGCCGCTTTTACCAGCGACAAGACCTTCCCAAAACTCTGGGGCGGTATTTCCAATAGGGGTAAGAGCCCCTATACCTGTAACTACAACACGTCTTTTCTCCATATAGTTTTTTAAGTTTTTAGCATTTAGGTTTTAAAAAACAATTAGGCAGTAAGCTACCAACTGTGATATGCTGATAGCCTACTGCCTATGAGCCAATTATTGTTTAGCGTCTTCAATATATTTTACTGCTTGACCAACAGTTGCAATGTTTTCAGCTTGGTCATCTGGGATTTGAATATCAAATTCTTTTTCGAATTCCATAATCAATTCAACAGTGTCTAATGAATCAGCTCCTAAGTCGTTAGTGAAGCTTGCTTCTGCAGTAACTTCATTTTCGTCTACGCCTAATTTATCAACGATAATGGCTTTAACTCTTGATGCAATGTCTGACATAATTTTCTTTTTTTATAATTTAATAATAATTACTGCCGGCAAAAGTATAACATTTTTTTTGAAACACAATCTTTTTCTGATAAATATTGCAGTTTTTTTGCGTTCAAAATTTTTAAACTACTCATTTATAATTAATTATATAATAGAGGTTAGAAGATAGAGCGAAGGGGAAAAATTAGCTATTACGCGGTATTTTACTGTTTTTAGTTGTATGGGTGTTTGTTGCAGGAGCGTTTGTTGTGCAGGTGTTTGTTGTGTGGGCGTTTGCAAAACGCCCCTACATAACATACTATAAAAGCTGTTGATAATCAGAGTAATTAACTTTGGCAAAGTGTAGCGACGCAAAAATGATTTTGATACTTTTTGGACAGCGTCATACATATCATAATTCAAAAATGATTGATTACCAGTGCAATCAACTTTGGCAAAGTGTGAAACTTTGCTAAAGTGTAGGGATGCATAGGGAAAGTTCAACAGAAAAATTTTCTAACAACTCACGACTACACTTATCCCATTTCCGCCAAAGCCAACCGCATTGATTAAGATATGTTGTAATTTATCAGGGATAGATTCGGGGGGTGGCAGGTAGGGTACTGGCTCAAAACGATTGTTTTGCAACATTCTGACAGCCATTGCGAGGTTGAGCGCCCCACTGGCACCATAGGTATGTCCGTGTTGCCATTTATTATTGGTGAGCAGTGGTTTCTTGTCGCCAAAAACCGCTGCTATGGCATTGAGTTCAGCTTGATCGCCTTTGATAGTACCCGTACAATGGGTAATTATAGCATCTATTTTAGGATTTCCGGCACTTGCCAAAGCGTGTTGCATAGAGGTTTGCAGGCAATCGCCATTTTTGGAGAGGGATACACTATGGGTGAGCTTTTCGGTAGCAAAACCTATCCCCACAATATAGGCTAAGGCATTGGCGTGTTCCCCTTTTTCTAAACAGAAACAACCTGCCCCCTCCCCCAGCACCATTGAACTTTGTTTTTTGGTCATATCCATTGCGCGACAAGGATAAGGTAAGGGCAGACTGCTATAGATTTTGAGGGCTTTTACTTGAGCAATGGTAAAAGGAGTAAGCGGTGCTTCACTACCGCCTACTAAAAAGCGTTGTTCCATACCACTTTCCAGCCACGCAATGGCATTGGCGATACCGTGCAAGGCAGTAGAGCAAGTAATGGAGTGTGAGAGTTCAAAGCCTTGATTGCCTAAATCTTGAGCTACCCACGTGCTGATATTACCCAAAGTAGTGGTGGGTGAGGCTAAGGTTTGGCAAGTGCCTTCAGCGAGAAAATGAGAATAATTCTTTTCAAACAAGGCCGTAGCTCCGCGAGAAGAGCCTATATTGATGCCAAAACGCAAATCGCGCCAATCAGCTTGCGCTACAGCCTCACGAGCGGTGTAAAGCGCATAGAGAACAGTAGTATCTAAAGGTTCGTAAGCCGGATTGGAGGCTTGAAGTGCTGAGATGAGCGTTTGGTCGCCCTCAGAAAGTTTTCCTTGGGGTATGTTGTTATGAAGAGTAAGAGCCTCGGCAGCGAGGGTACTCATTCCCGTAATAGCTATTTTCATCGGTATAAGATAGTGGTTAAAGTATTGTTAGTGATTTAATTTCTAAAAACACCCAACAACAGAAGTGATTTCTATAGTATATGTTTTATAGTTTGAACAAGATTTGTGCATTGAGGGTAGTTGCTGAAGCCACTGTTTCGAACGGTATCCCTTTGAACTGAGCTATGGTTTGAGCCACATAAGGCAAAAAGGCAGGTTCGTTGCGACGCGATTGATACTGTGACAGCTGACTTTGGGGTACGTTCTTGGGCAACATAAAAGGGGCATCGGTTTCTATGAGCATACGGTCTAAAGGCACGTAACGGACAACTTCTTCTAAATGAGCAAAGCGTTTGCTATCACTCACAGCCCCTGTAAAACCTATATAATAGCCAGCGTCTAAGTAAGTTTTTGCTTCTTTTAAACTACCGGTAAAGCAGTGTACTACCCCTTCGGGCAATCGGTTGTGTTCGGCGAGTATGGCAGTAAAACGCACGAAGGCTGCGCGCTCGTGCAGAAATAAGGGTTTATGCACTTCTTCAGCTAAAGAAAGTTGTGCATGAAAGCACGCTTCTTGCACGGGGCGGGGTGAGAAATCGCGATCGAAGTCTAAGCCACATTCGCCTACGGCTACTACATACTTTTGGTTGAGCAATGCTTGTAAGTTTTTGATGCTCTCGGCGCTCATCGTTTTGGCGTCGTGAGGGTGAATGCCAGCGGTAGCGTAAAGCCTTTTGGGGTATTTTTTGGCTAATGCTAAAGCCTCATTACTGCTACGCACGCTTGTTCCCGTAAGAAGTATTGTATCTACTTCTGCCTTTATGGCGCGGTCTATAATTTTGTCGTACTCACCTGCGAATTGCTTATTAGTGAGATTTATGCCTATGTCTATCATTAGTTGTTAGGGGATAGTTATTTTTATTGTCTGAACTTTTTCATTTCGGCTTCGGTATAGTCAAAGAAGCGAGCGACCTCTTTACTATTTACATCATAATAATTTTCTTGTATTACATAGGTTATCGTTCCTGTGGTGAGGTCTTTTACCGCAAAATCCCCAAGCTGTTATCCCTTCTAATTGGTTATAAGCAAGTATCTTGAATTTTTTCAAGTGAAGTATATCAGGAGCATATTTCTCTACTTGCGCAGGTAATGCTCCTATATATTTAGTTTCCACCTTCATTTTTGTTTTATGTTTATACACTACATCGCGCTTTATACCGGTTACTAACAAATAGTTTTTAGCCTTTTCTTGATCTTCTTTTTCATTTTTTGAAGTGCTTTTCACTAAGAAGATTTTCTTATCAGAGACTTTGTATATGTAATAATCAGCGGTATCGTTATGCAATGTTTCGTTTTTCTTTTCACAAAAACCTCTTTGTTCAAATTTTAGGGCATTCAGGCGCACATAGGAGGGGGCAATAAGTTTAAATGTTCCTATTATAGAGGGGAAACAGTCGTTGCCACAAGGGGCAAAGTAAAATGATTTATATTGATTTTTGTCGTTCTTTTCAAATACCGTTGCAAAACCTGCTATTTCATCTTCGTCTTTCGTAAGTTCAAATAAGTTGCTGTCTTCTTCTTTGAATTTACCTAACAGAGAGTTAGTTATCCATTCGCCTTTTAAGGGATTTTGTGCGTGCAATGAAGGTGCACATAGTAATAAGGTTATTAAAAAATGTTTCATAGTTGTTTATAGGGGATAGAGGTTAGAAGGCACGAGCTACAAGCTCGCACTAGCGGGTTAGTTATTTTTATTGTCTGAACTTTTTTATTTCAGCTTCAGTACAATCAAAAAAGCGAGCAATTTCTTTATCTTTTGCATCATAATAATTTTCTTGTATTACATAGGTTATAGTTCCTGTGGTGAGGTCTTTTACCGCAAACACCCAAGCCGCTCTTCCTCTTAATTGGTTATAAACAAGTATCTTGAATTTTTTCAATTGAAGTATATCAGTAACATATTTCTCTACTTGCGCAGGTAATGCTCCTAT
>NZ_KB291378.1:8643-15637 GCF_000318295.1 Capnocytophaga sp. oral taxon 326 str. F0382 | reverse complement strand
GTATATGTAATAATCGGCGGTATCGTTATGCAACTTTTCGTTTTTGTGTTTACAATCACCGGTTTGTTCAAAAGTTAGGGCATTCAGGCGCACATACGAGGGGGCAATAAGTTTAAATGTTCCTGTTATAGAGGAGAAACAGTCGTTGCCACAAGGGGCAAAGTAATATGAAATATATTGATTTTTGTCGTTCTTTTTAAATTCTGTTGCATAACCACCTCTTTCACCTTCTCTTTGTGTAAGCACAAACAGGTTTTTGTATTCCTCTTTGAAATCACGTAACAGAGAGTTAGTTATCCATTCGCCTTTTAAGGGATTTTGTGCGTGCAATGAAGGTGCACATAGTAACAAGGTTATTAAAAAATGTTTCATAGTTATTTATAGGGGTTAGAGGTTAGAAGGCACGAGCTGCAAGCTCGCGCTAGCGGGGTAATTCCTATCTCCTAATTTCTATTTCCTATTAATTGTTATTTTTTATTTGTTAATTGTAATATGAGGCAACCTATAGCATAGCATATTATATCAGTCCACGAGAAGTGGTTGCCCAGAATGATATAGCCTATACTTCCTTTAGCAAAGCCTAAATGAGAGGCTACTCCAAAATATTGCAGTACTTCTACCGCAACGGCAAAGGCAAATATGCCCCAAATGAGTTTGCCTTTGTGTTTCACTTTTACAAATGAAAGGACTATATAATAGAGCAATATCACTACTAATACATCGCCGAGATAACCGCGTATAAAGCCAATATTCTTGAATAGCGTAGCGATAAGGAACTCTACTCCAAAGAGGGCTAATGCCCATATAAAGTATTTTTTGTTGAATGTTAGGGTCATTGTTAGGGGTTGGGGGTTAGAGGGCACGAGCTACAAGCTCGCGTTAGCGGGAGCACGAGCTACAAGCTCGCGCTAGCGGGGGTTAGGGAATAGGGGTTCACCGTTGAGATTGGTGGTGAGGGCTTCGGTCATAAAGTCGAAAAAGGGGCGCATAGCTAAGAGTCCTTGTACTACTTTTTTATCGAAACCTTCGGCGGTAGCTTCTTTTTGAGTGTAGTCGCGTTTGAGCAGGAACTGTTTTTTTCGTAGATAATCAAGCATAGGGTCGTCTTTTTCAAAGCCTTTGGGAGCTGTTTTGAGTTCGTCGCCCCATAGTTTTCCGCCAAACTCTTTTACAATACCTTTATCGGTCATTACTTTTTGGAAATCATCGGGGTTGAGAGAGATTTCTTGACGCATACGCAACAAATCATCTTTATTGGGGTCGAAGAATCCTCCCCCTATAAAAGTTTCTTGCGGACTGATATGCACGTAATATCCCCCGCGATAGTGAGGTTGTTTGCGCTGTATGTAGCAACCGAAGTGAGTTTTGTAAGGCGTTTTATCCTTAGAGAAGCGCAAATCGCGGTAGATACGGTATATTTTGAGAGGGGCAACGGTGTCGTGCGCTGCAATTTCAGCATAAATGCGGTTAAAAAGCTCTGTTGCTTGCAATTTAGCGCTTTCATAATCTGCTTTATGAGCATCAAACCACTCTTTGTTGTTGTTTTTAGCGAGGTCAGTGAGAAATTGAAACATAATTTTAATGACGAGTTACGAATTACAAATGACGAGTTACGAATGACGAATGACGAGTTACGAATGACGAATAATGAGGCAAAGGTAGTAATAATTTGCTAATTAGCAAATTTGCTAATTTAGTAATTATCGCTATTTTTGCAACGTGAAACAAAACCAAACTATGAACGACGATTTGTTATACCTCATTGCCTTAAAGAAAATTCCGCTTGTAGGCGATATAACTGCCAAAAAACTCATTGCGCACTTTGGGAGTGCTAAAAATATATTTGCACAACGCCGAAGTAGCTTAGAAAAAGTAATGGGTATAGGTTCTAAAATTACCCAAAATATCCTCAACTCTCAGTATTTACAAGAAGCTGAAACTGAGTTGCTCTTTACTGAAAAACACGGCATCAGCATTGTTAGCTATACCGATGCTCACTACCCTAAACTACTGAAACAGTGTGTGGATAGCCCTATACTCTTCTACCAAAAAGGACACATAAACCTACAAAACAAACGATTGCTGAGCATTGTAGGTACCCGCAATATCACGACCTACGGCACGGCATTTTGCGAACAACTGATAGAAGAACTCGCCCCACTTGATGTGGTGATTGTAAGTGGTTATGCTTATGGGGTGGATATCACGGCTCACAAAGCTGCAATGAAACACCGCTTGCAAACAGTGGCTTGCCTCGCTCACGGTCTTAACCTTATCTACCCTGCTACTCACGCGAAATACTGTGAGGCAATGGAAGAGAACGGCGGTTTTATCACCGATTTCGGCAGTGAGAGTCCGTTTGACCGGAAGAATTTCCTCAGTCGCAATCGCATTATTGCAGGGCTTACGGAAGCTACTGTAGTGATTGAATCGGGTAAAAAAGGGGGAAGTTTGGTTACTGCCGATATTGCTTTTTCATACAACCGCGAAGTATTTGCCGTACCAGGTCGTACGACAGATACTTATAGCATAGGCTGCAATGAGCTGATACGCAACCGCAAAGCTAATATACTCACCTCAGCTAAAGACCTCATTTACCTACTGAATTGGGATACTCCCGCCCCTAAAGCCGTACAACAAGAACTTTTTATAGACCTCAGTCCCGATGAAGAATTGGTAGCAAACTATCTCAAAGAGAATGGCAAACAAGCCTTAGACGAACTCGCTCTCGGCTGCCAAATACCTATCTACCAACTTTCTAATTTACTTTTCCAAATGGAATTGAAAGGAGTGGTAAAACCACTGCCAGGGAAAATGTTTGAAGCTAAATAACAAGTAACAGGTAACAATTAATAGGAAGATTATACATATTGATATGGATGCTTTCTACGCCTCGGTAGAGCAATTGGATTTTCCTGAATTGAGAGGAAAAGCGATTGCAGTGGGCGGAGGTGAAGCGCGCGGTGTGGTGGCAACAGCCAGCTATGAGGCGCGCAAGTTTGGTGTGCGCAGTGCTATCAGTGGGGCACAGGCGCGCAAATTGTGTCCGCATCTCATCTTTGTAAAACCCCGCTTTGAGCGCTACAAGCAAATATCAATGCAAATACGCGCTATCTTCTACGAATATACCGATTTGGTGGAACCTCTCTCCCTTGATGAGGCTTACTTAGATGTTACGGTAAACAAAAAAGGTAACCCTTCGGCTACCCTCATTGCGCAAGAGATTAGACAACGCATTTTCAATGAAACAGGACTTACGGCTTCAGCAGGCATTTCGATAAATAAGTTTATTGCCAAAATTGCTAGCGACTATCACAAGCCTAACGGACAGACTACTATCACTCAGGCTGAAGTACAAGATTTCTTAGACAAACTCGATGTGCGCAAATTCTATGGCATAGGCAAAGTAACTGCCGAAAAGATGTATCAGTTAGGGATTTTTAAAGGGAAGGATTTGCGGGAGAAATCATTAGCGTTCTTAGAACGGAATTTCGGCAATAGTGGACATTATTACTACGAGCTCTCACGAGGTATTCACCGCAGCGAAGTTCAGCCTTTTAGAATTCGCAAATCGGTGGGTGCTGAAGAAACTTTTGCCGAAAATCTCACCAGTGAGGTGTATATGGAACGCGAACTTGAACGTATAGCCGAAGATGTCGTCCGCCGCCTTAAAAAACAGCAAGTTGCAGGTAAAACTATCACCCTGAAAATAAAATACAGCGACTTCACTATTCAAACACGCAGCAAGACCCTTAAAGATTTTATTAGCAGCAAAGAGGAAATTCTTTTACACATCAAAGAATTGCTCTACCAAGAAAGATTGAGTGAATCGGTACGATTATTAGGCATTTCAGTTTCTCACCTCAACAATGAACCTGATAAAGAGACTGTAAAACAACCGATGTACATACAGTTGAAATTGGAATTTCCAGAGTATAGGGAATAGGTGTCAGGTATCAGGTGTCAGGGGATAGGTAATTAAAATGTTAAACCGATGTTTAATTGATGAAAAGTATTCGTTTTTTGGAGGGTAAAAACTCCTATTTGGGTGTTAAGTCCCACGAAATAACTGAGTGAGGACGATAGTGGGTGATGGTACTGCAAATGTGCTTGGAAAACTTGTTCATCGGAGGCGAGGAGACGAGCATTGTGCAAAAGCATTTCGCTGAGAGATACTTCACTATCGTTGCGGAGTAGATAATTGCCTTTTAACGTATTGCGATACTGGTAATGCAAACCTGCTATACCTATACTCTTCTTCCCTAAGGGCGCTACAACACTCATTTTTATCCCTACATTCATATAATCGAAATGCTGAAAACTCCTCACAAGGGTATAATCCTCACGGTGAGTTTCATAACCTACATAAGGTGCTATGTGATATTGCAAATCACTATTGTTACAGAAAAGCATTGCCAATTGGTAGTGCTCTTTTTTTAGAGTATAATTCTCGTTTTTAGCAACTACTTCCGTCCAATTGCTATTACGACCCGAAAGAATAGGCTCTACCCCACTTTTAATTTGCAGAGAGTAATGTCCTTTGAAACCATAATAGTAAGTATCTTTGCGAAACAGCTTTGTCAGCTCGGTATAGAGTGTGCGATTGGTAAGCGTTACGGCTATCACACCATTATCTTCTGTCATATATTTTTCGATTGCCAATTGCTGGTAATTAGCAGAGAGGAAAAGGTTATTTTTCCTGCTGATATTCAGTCCGCCACCATATCCATAACCTTCATAAAAAGCCCTGAGTTTGTTGCCTTTCAGCAGGTGGTTATAATAGCCTAAGCCATTGAGATGATAGACTGAAGGACTTCCCAATTCATTGAAAAATTTCAGTTCGTTAGACTGAGTATATTTCTGGAAAGAGGCATATATTCCTGCTTGCCACTCCCCTACCCTCCACATAAATCCTGAGCGCAATTGCAGATTTGAAGTGATATTTTTAGGACGCGGGTCTTTGTTGCGACTTGCTAATTCGGCTTTGTAATCCAAACTGATACCCCAATGCAATCGTTGCCATTGTTTGGCAAAACCACCCATAAAGGCGTATTGCTCGCTATGCAAGTCGCCCCCTACAGCATCGGCGGTAAAGTATGGATAGAGCAAATCACTATCTACCGACTCATTCCAGCGCACTTTTCGCAGTTCTTGATTTTTATAGGACGCATTGCCCCAAAGCGTGCGTGTGCTATCATAAGGGAAGAAAGAGGTTGCTTTTGCTGAAAAAGCGGTATGCCCTTCAGGATACTGCTGAGCATAAGCCTCCTTATCACTCCTCTCATAAGCTACTTGTACGGTAGAAAAACGATGTTTTCCCCACTTGGGCATTGTAGCTGGATTCTGAAAATAAGCCTCGTAAAAACGAGAGATGCTTTGTTGTTCTTTCAGCTTTAGCAAGAGGGTATCGGGGCTTTGCCCCCAGCCTATTTGGTAGAGGAAAGCGAAAAATAATATGTTAATTAGTTGTTTTTTCAATTTAGTGCGAGCCGCACGGGCAGTTTGTTAATTTGTCAATTTATAAAAAGATTGTCTGAAAAGTTTTTATACTACAAGGGCGTTTGCAAAAAGTTCTTATACTATAAGGGCGTTTGCAAAACGCCCCTACACAACATACTCTAAAAGTGATTGATCATCAAGATAATCAACTTTGCCAAAGTGTAGCGACACTCTTCACTTTTCACTTTTTAAGTGATGGGATTACACGTGCATCAAAATCTTCGGTAGAGTTATTAGTGTCTTTTAACACACGATGTCCGTTTTGTTGCCCCGTTACTTTGCGGCGTACTCCTTTGCTATAACGAGAAACATCTCCTTGACTTTCGGAGGCGTAAGTCCAACCACTATCTAAAGAAACATCGGTTACAAGCCATTGAAAGTCTTCTTTTTGTGCGAGATTTACAGCATCGATAACCCACGTATTGGGGATTTTTACAGCATCTCCTCCTGAGTCAAATCCTGATTCATCTTTGTATGTATAAGAATACTTCTCTAACTCTGTAACCCCCTTGGGCATTCTGGCAAGTGCAAAAGCGTTGATTGCTTGACGATTGATTACTGCATCTTCAAACTTCACGAACATATTAGGCACTGCAGCGTTATCGGGGTCTTCATCGTCTGCTTCATCTTTGATTTCGAAATTGGCATTTTTCAAATCTATTGAATTACTGTTGAGTTCTTTGTGATTGATAGCCGTAAGGGCAATGATGATGCTCTCGCCTGCTGCTACGGGGTATTGCTTGCCATTCCCTGGGATTTGATATACCGCATTAGCTGTGAAAGCTTGGTTCATTATATTTGGCGTATAGGTTTGTTTATCATTTGTTTGGAACGCCGATTGCACCAAAAGCAAACCATCAGCATAGAGAACTCTAGAAGTAGGGTTGTAAATCTTGAAATAACTATCATCTAAATATTGTTTGCCTTGTGGAGTAGTTGTACCCGTGATAAAAATCTCTTCAATAAGCAAATCTTTATCCTCATCACTTACAATTGTTTTTAAAGTGATAGGCAGACTGTAGGTAGTGGCTGTGAGGATGTCGAGTTTGGGTATTAAGGTGGTTACTTCGCCTGCAAAGGTAGTGCTACTTTGGGTGTAACTCACAGTACCTGTAGCACGTACCTCATAGCTACCCGCAGGAATACTCAGTTGGAAATCGTTGGTAGTAGTGTTGTGATATACTTTTTCTACCTTCTCATTCTTGTTGAGCTCGGTAAGGGTAAGAGTAAGGGTACCATAGTGGGTAATGGTTACTTTATCGGGGGCTTGTAAATGAAGGGTTATATTCAAAGGTTCGGTAGCGATACCATTGTTGTCGTCTTTTTTACAAGCGTTTAAGAGCACTAAACCAAGTGCTAATACAAAAAATTGTTTTAAGTGTTTCATATTAATGCCAATTTGGTGCGAGCCGCACGGGCAGTTTGTTAATTTATAAAAAGATTGTCTGAAAAGCTCTTATATTGTGAGGGCGTTTGCAAAACGCCCTTACATAAC
>NZ_KB291378.1:7222-8623 GCF_000318295.1 Capnocytophaga sp. oral taxon 326 str. F0382 | reverse complement strand
AGGGCGTTTGCAAAACGCCCTTACATAACATACTATAAAAGTAATTGATTATCATTTATATACTTTGTCAAAGTCCAAGGACTTTGACAAAGTTTGCAATGCACCTACTTACTTGTTAACTGTTAGTTATTACTTTTTAAGTGTGGGTGTAGTGAGTATCTCGAAATCGTCGGTAGAGTTATTGGTGTCTTTAAAAACAGTTTTACCGTTATTTTGAGAGAGGACTTTACGGCGTACAGATTTGCCGTAACGAGAAGCATCTTTTTCATCATTAGCTACATAAGTATAACCAGCATCTAAAGAGGGAGCTGTAACTATCCACTCGAACCCTTTTTTAGTACTTAAATTTACAGCATCTACTATCCAATTATTAGGGATTTTCAAAGCCTGTCTCTGCATTAATTTTGTTCCTATTTTGTATTCATAGTTATACTGAAGTGTAGAAGTAGCAGTACCTTCAGGGAAACGTGCTATCACATAACTTCTATTGCCTCTATTATTAATTATAAAAACACCATATAAGTTGATATTGTTAGTTACTCCTACCCCATCAACGTCTTTCACTTTTGGAGGGTAGAAGCTTTCAAAATCAGCTTTTGAAAGGTCTATAGAATTAGGATTATTTTCTTTATGATTAATTCCTTGTTCAGCAATTACAATAGACTTCCCTGGTTGCACAGGATATTGAGTGCCTGTACCTGGAATCTGCACCATACTTCCTGCTGTAAAGGCTTCTGCCATTACATTGGGGGTGTAATCTCTTTTGTTTACTGTTAGAAACTCAGAATCTGCTAAAACCAAACCATCGGCATAGAGAACTTTATTAGTAGGGTTATACAATTTGATGTACTGATCACCAAAATACTGTTTACCTTCTGGAGTGGTTGTACCTGTAAAGAAAATTTCTTCAATGATAAAATCTCCTTCTCCTGAGGGAGTGAGTTTTAGGCTAAGGGGTACTGTGTAGGTAGTAGCTGTAAGAATATCAATCTTACTTACAAATCCTGCTACTTCACCCGTGGCGGTGGTGGCACCTTGGGTGTAATTTACGCTACCTACAGCGCGTACTTCATAACTACCTGCAGATAATTCCAACTTAAAATCACTACTTGATACATTGTGATATACCTTTTCTACCTTCTCATTCTTGTTGAGCTCGGTAAGAGTAAGGGTGAGGATAGCGTATTGAGTGATAGCTACCTTGTCGGGGGCTTGTAAATGAAAGGTTACAGAAAGAGTCCCTGTAGGGATTCCATTGTTGTCGTCTTTTTTACAAGCGTTTAAGAGCACTAAACCAAGTGCTACAGCTAAAAATTGTTTTAAGTGTTTCATATTAATTTGTTAATTTGGTGCGAGTTACACGATTTATACACTTTGTCAAAGTCCTTGGACTTTGACAAA
>NZ_KB291378.1:0-7202 GCF_000318295.1 Capnocytophaga sp. oral taxon 326 str. F0382 | reverse complement strand
TTTGTCAAAGTCCTTGGACTTTGACAAAGTGTTGCGATACAAAAGCGACTTTTCACTTTTCACTTTAACGAAACGTTCATTTCCATTCCGAAATAGGGATTGATGAGTCCGCGGCGGTTGATATATTGTCCGTTCACGCGGTAATCTTCATAAAAGTTAAACAGATTGTTTACGTACATTGAGAGCGTAAAGTACTTATAGAAATCTTTAGATATTTTTAGATGTATGTTCATCGACAATGGGGTTCTATCGCTGAGACTTACAGTTGTAGGGCGTATGAGCCATTGCAGTACGGGGTCATTAGCTTCTGCCGCTGTATATGGGTGACGTACACCATCTTCACTGATGTAGTGAGTGGGCACACGACTAAGCGACGGATTGGTGCTAATAGTATACCAAGTGAGGTCGCAACGCACAGAGGTAGTAAGTTTTAGTTCGGGGAGATAAGTATCGGCAATAAGACTGGTTTCCAGCTGTTCACGGTCGTACTTCTCCACTTCGGGATATACCCCCAGATTGTAATGTTTGCGGTTGTTGATCACATTTTTATCGGCAGGGCGATATACGGGCAATGAGTTGTAATACAAGCTGTGAAACCACGCGCCACTGAGTGTAAAACAAGTGTTGAGCAACTGGAGGCGCTTACTGCTATACTGAAATTCTACCCCTTGTTTATCAATAGCTGAGCCATTGCTCTCCATATCTGAGAGTATCAGGGCGTTTTGCACTGTATAGGGCAAATTTTCCACCAAAGGAGGAGCAGTAATTGTGTTGTGATTGAGCCCTGTAGCATCGTATTTTTTAAAGAATACCTTATGATAATCGCTCATTTTTCGAAAACCTGATTGCATACGCTCATCAAAATAAGTGATGAATAGCGAATGGTGGTTGTATTCTAACCCAAGGCGCACTTCGGTTTTGTTATTCACCGCAGGCATAATGCTGTAGTTCACTTGCGGAAAAATGTAAGTTTTGTAGTGCAATTGGCGGTAAGCTTTTTGACTGTGATAGTAATTGAGCTGTACAAAATCTTCGTATTTATCTTGAGGGTAGAGCATTTCTTGAGTGGGAAGTTTGCTGTGTTTTCCCCAACCTGCTGTAAGACTGATACTGAGAGCATTTTGGTTAGCGAACTCAATTTTAGGGAAAGTAACTTTCATATTCACACGAGGGTCAAAACACACCTTGTTATGCAATGCGTAGCGCGAGTCGAGCCCCAAAAGGGTGTTGGCACGCAAACCAGCACGCACGAGAAATTGGGTATGCCAAAAAGTTTTTTCTAACTGCTCTTCAACGTAAAAAGCCATATCTTGCATTGCAGGAATGCTCTTAAAAGTACGCGGACGGGTATCCATTTCGGGTGATGGAGGGTGTGCTAAATCGTATACCTGCCCCAGACCGTTGTTTTTGTTGTAGTTGTAAGTAAGTCCGATTAGCAATTCGTTGCGATAGCCCGAGAATAGCTTATAAGAAGTCGTTGAGAGGTCGGCATAGAGGTGTAGCGGTTTGCCATCGACGAGCAAGTGCGACACATAGTGAGGATCGGAGAATACCCCATAAAATTCACCAGCTTCTGTGTTTGTGAAAACGGGGCGCGCATTGGTGATTTGCACCCATTTATCTTGCTCAATACGGTCGAAACTCTGTGAGTAACTAGTTTTGAGTGCCAATGCTTTGAAGAATGTTTTAGGGAACTCCCAACTCAGCCCATTGGCAATGCGGATATTATTGTAAGTAGATTGATAAGCGTCATAGCGATCGAAGCCCACATCGGGGTCGCGCTTTTCCTTATCGATAGTACCCGTATAGTCGATGCTAAAATTCCACGTAA
Source organism: Capnocytophaga sp. oral taxon 326 str. F0382 (assembly GCF_000318295.1). Classification (NCBI taxonomy): domain Bacteria; kingdom Pseudomonadati; phylum Bacteroidota; class Flavobacteriia; order Flavobacteriales; family Flavobacteriaceae; genus Capnocytophaga; species Capnocytophaga sp. oral taxon 326. The sequence continues at coordinate 5,371 of NZ_KB291378.1, read as the reverse complement.
GCGGATTTTCGGTATCAAAGCGTTTTTCAGCACGTGCTGAAGCAGTATAACGCTTGTAGTTTTCAAAGCTGTTACGCGGGTCGGGTTGTGCATTCAAATAATCCAAACTAAAGTTGAGTTTGAGGCTATTTTCAAAAAAACTAAAACCTTTACCTATATAGAAAAGTTTGCTAAAACCATCGGCTTTGGCACGTGCCCTAAGGGGAGTATAGCCTTTTTTGCGGTGAATTGTTACTACCCCACTGCTGATATCACCAAATTTCACCGATGGGATTCCGCGTATAATCTCCACTGTTTCAATATCATCGGTAGCGATGGTGCGCATATCCACCCCCGAGCGGGTAGTGTTGCGCTTCTTATCGGCGTAATTCGATTGAGGGGTGATAATCATTCCGGTACCTACCGCAGATTGCATATTGTTATTCACATCTAAGGGAACACCATCAATATTGAAGCCTACGCCTAAAGAGGAAATACTATAGCCGTCCATAGGCGTTCCTGTCTGCCTGAGAGTGAGCGTATTGGCATAGTTCAGAGAGGGAGTAGTAACTTGCCGACCAGGGAGCAAACTCACCAAATCGGCAAAGCTAGAAGGCTGAAGGTGTCGCATTGCCTTGCGATCGATAAGCGAAGTAGAAGTAGGTGCAGGAAGTTCTTTAGCTGTTACCACTACTTCCTCTAACTGAATAGCTTGGGTAGTAGCAGTAACCGTGGTGGTAGCTGTTTGAGCGTAAAGTGTTGGGTAGAAAAAAGAGAATAAAAAGAATATCCCAATAAAAATATTAGGAAAGTAATAGAGAGGACAATGTATTCTTTCACTTTTCACTTTTCACACTCATTAAAATCGGGGACAAAGGTAATACTTTTTTTGAATTGCATAAAACAATTCTAAATAAAAGTGTGAAATAATTCTAAATAGGGTAAAAGAAAAATGGCAAACACTTTGTTATATTTACAACAAAATATTTATCCTTTGTAGAAAATGCGTATTTATTTTTCTGAAGATGAGATATTAGCTACCTTTGCACTCAAAATCTAATGTCGGACGACTTATAACTTACGAACTATGTTAAATAAATTTTCTCCTACTTTTTGGGTAGCGAGCTTCCTTCAGCTGATGGAACGCTGGGCTTATTACGGTATTTTTACGCTTTTGGGGCTTTATTTAGTTGCCTCTACTGATAAGGGCGGACTTGGGTTTGACCACTTGCAAAAAGCGAGTATAATGGCAAACGTTTCGGCTATTCTTTATCTTTTGCCTCCTATTTTTGGAGTGATTGCCGACCGTATTGGCTATAAACTTTCGTTAGTAATTTCGTGTGCTATTACAGCGGTAGGCTATTTTTTGATGGGAGAAGTTACCGATTATGCAGCGGTGTACTCTATATTTCTCTTATCGGCTGTTGGAGCAGGATTCTTTAAGCCTGTAGTCAATGGTATTGTAGCGCGTAATACCGATGAGACCACCAGCACTATGGGGTTTGGAATTTTCTATATGATGGTGAACATAGGGGGCTTTTTAGGTCCTGCAATGTCGTCCTACCTCCGCACCGAATACGGTTGGCGCATTATCTTTATACAAGGAGCTGTAGTGATGACTATCAATGTGATAGTAGCTTTATTCCTCTATAAAGAACCCAAACTCGCTCAAAAAATTAGAAAGCCTTTGCTCACCGAAATCAAAGAATCACTGATGCATATCGTTGAGGCTTTGAAAGACCGCCGACTTACCGTACTATTGCTTTTGATGGTAGGTTTCTGGACGATGTTCAACCAGCTGTTTTACACCCTGCCTAACTTTATTGAAGATTGGGTAGACTCATCGGCATTGAGTGCGTGGATTAATGAAAAATCAACTTTTTTGGGCACTATCCTCACCTCTGAAGGACAGGTGAAAGCCGAGTGGTTTATCAACATAGATTCGTTTATGATTATCTTCTTTCAAGTGCTTGTATCGTATTTTGTAACCAAAATGAGCCACGTGAGCGCTATGATTAGGGGGACAGTTATCGCTACTTTAGGGGTAACGCTTACTTTTATGTTCAACAATCCGTGGTTCACCATTATAGGCACCGTGATTTTCTCGATAGGTGAAATGGCTTCCAGCCCTACCCTATCGGCTTTTGTGGCTCAAATTACACCTAAAGGCAAAGAGGCACTCTATCAAGGTACGGTGTTTTTGCCAGTAGCTGCAGGAAATTACCTCACAGGCTTCTTTTCAGGACATTTGTATACTGAATGGTCTGATAAATACGGTTTACTAAAAAAAGAATTAGCCAAACGCGCTATTGAAATGCCTGAAAATCTCACTAAAACTCAATATTTTGAGTTGGCAAGTCAGAAATTAGGACTCAGTCAGTCGCAAATCACTCAATTGTTATGGGATACTTATGAACCTGCAAAACTCTGGTATGTGATTTGTGCTTTGGGGGTATTTGCAGCGGCATCATTGTATATTTACAATAAACAGGTAACAAGAAGCAACTAACAATTTAAACTTTATCAAAAGTTTTTTGTACGTGCGGCTCGCACCTTTTGCAAAGGTGCGAGCCGCACGTGCTAATCATTTACGATTCAATCGTAAAGCGTATGATTTTTCTGTCTTCATCTACCATTACTACAAGAATTTCATCGGTAACTTCAGGCAACGTATAGTCGAAACCCGCAAACTCTGTTGCAAAAAGGGAGATATTGAGATTAGTAAGCTCAAGTGCTGTGAGCAATTCTTCCCCCTGCTCATCAGCCATTTCTTCTACTATTTGCACATAATCTTTCACCATAGATTCCTCGCTAGAACGATAGACTTTTATAAATTCGTTGCGAATCTGCTGGTCGAGTTCAGGCAAGTGTTCTAACAATTGCTGTATAGCTGTCCCCTGAGCTTTAGAGGGTGTTTCCCCCATACAATCAATAGTGATTGACACTGAGGAACCGTTGATATCCACATCTTCTATTTCGTGGTAATCATCATCTTCAGAAAGGATAACCTTCCCGAAATAGGGTAATTTGTAGGTAGCCATAATGTTTAATTTTAGGCGACAAAGATAGCAAAAATCAATATATTTACAAATACAAAAGTCAGTTTTACACATTAACAACAATTCAAATTCATTTGATTTTTAGCGTCTTACAAAATACATCTAAAAAATAAATGTTAAAAAATTTGCATAGTATAAAAATTCACCGTAACTATGCACCAAAATTAGACAACCGAGAACAATTTAAACACTATTTAACTGCGGTTAAATAGCCATTTAAAGACATAAAAAGATATTAGCGTTTCGCTTTACATTTTCCTTTACAGAAATACGACCAATTTTTCTTTACACTACAGGAAAGTGAAGTGGAAGTGCCTACGTTTACGTGGGCATTCCTTTTTACTTTGTAGTGTGCCTTTGGTCGGGCTTCTGTGATGAGTAAACAAGGAATGCACCGCGTTTTTTTTATGTTCTTATATAAACAACAAGGCGGAAACCGAAAAGCCTGAAGAGAGTAGGTGTATAAGGTGTTTAACAACTAATTCAAATTAACATTTTAAAAATGAAAAGAATTATTACAACCATTGCGGTTGCAATAGCAACCATCTGTACCGCTAATGCTCAAGAATTAAAATTTGGAGCTAAAGCAGGACTTAATTTTTCAACACTTTCTTCTCCTGAAGTAAGTGAAACACAAAATGGATACACTACAACTACTAAAATGGATTTAGGTTTTAGAACTGGATTCCATATTGGAGCTTTTGTAGAGTATGCCTTTACTGATCAACTTTTTGTAGAGGGAGGTATAGCTTATTCATCACAAGGAGCTAAATTCAACTCAGCTGAAACTAAAACAGTAAATCGTTGGGGAGATATTATAGACTCTCAAAAAATTGATGCTAAAGATGCTTCAGTTATTCTTAACCAAGTAAATTTACCTATTTGGGTGAAATATGATATTGCAGGATTTCGCCCCAAAGCAGGTATCAATTTAGGGTATTTAGCTAATGTGAAAATTAAATCCGATGGAAAAACAGAATCAGGTGATCCTGATAGCCGTTTTGACTTTGGTTTAGGTATTGGGGCTGAATACAATTTGCCTATAGGCTTATTCTTTGATGCTGACTTCGTTTTAGGTCTTACTAACTTAGCTGATAAAGATACTAAAGCCGACTTCAAGAACCGAGTAATCCAAATAGGAGTAGGTTACAAATTTTAATAACTAATATTGAGAAGCTATTGTAAGTTTCAAACTAATGATTTTTTTTATTGTAACACCTTATATAGGCTTACAATAGCTTTCTCTATTTAAAACGTTATAAAAAATGACACATAAAATCAAAAACACCCTCATTATAACTACGAGGATAGCTACAGTGCTATTTCTTACATTAACATTATTCATCTCTTGCCAAAAGAATAACGACAAAGAACCTGAAGACGAGCCTTCCATTATTAACAAACAAGATTTGATAGGTACTTGGGCATTCAATGCAAATAATTATGTTTACAAAGATTGTGTTGAAAAAAGCAGATTAGTCTTTTCTGAAAAAGAAGTAACAGAATATTTCTACAACTTTGATAAAAAGAAAAATGAATGCTTCAATATGGTATGGACAATGTCTTATCGACTTTCTGGGGATAAAATCATTCTAAAACACAGCAATGGTGCCACTCTTACTAATAAAATAGAGCTTTCAGGTAATGAATTGCGTTTAACTTACTTTGATAGTAGGCAAATGGTAACCCACATTTACACAAGACTCAGTAGTAAAGAAGGTAGTAATAGCGAGGATTATATGATTAAAGACGACAAAAGAAAAAATCTTCCACATGAAGTTAATCTCCCTGATTATGGTAAAAAATGGTGGAATGGTCGATTTATCTATGAAGTAGTAACAGATATGCCTATGGAAAAAATGAAAGAATTAGCTAAAAAGGTAGAAGGAGGTGGTAAAGAAAACTTTAAATTGAATAAAGGTCGTAACAAAAATGAAAACTTAAGTAATTTTAATCACTATGTGATTTTCAATTCTCTTTCAGAGCCAAATGTTGCTATAGAATTCAATGGTGGTGGAACAGAAATGTATGTTGAATTTGCATTAAAAAGTGGCGAATATTTACCTTTATATAATCAGGAAGTCTCTGCTAGTAATATAAAAATATATTGTGAAGGTATTGATAAGAGATATCCATATTATATTCAGGAATTTCATAACTCTTGTGATATACATTATTGGAAAATTCCTAAGGCACTCTATTTTCATAAGGTTATAATAAAAAGAACATATATATATGATGATGAAGAAGAAGAGAAAGAAAGACTCTATACTATGTACTTTTTGGTAAATGACATAAAATATCACTTGTGTTTATCAAAATGTGTTAAAATT
>NZ_KB291377.1:3678-6153 GCF_000318295.1 Capnocytophaga sp. oral taxon 326 str. F0382 | reverse complement strand
ACCAACAACAAAAACTCACTACCAACGAAGTAGGCGATACCCATTTAGAAAAATACCCTTTCCCTGCTATTCGCTACAATGCTTTTAAAGCCCCTGATCAGATATATGTAAAGGACAAAGAGCGAATAAGCTATGAATACAACGCCTTTGGCGAACGTTCACATTGCTATTACGGTAATGCTGAAATAGAAAAAGCCAAACGCCCAATGCTTAAACACTACAGCCACGATGGTAGTGTAGAAGTAGTATGTAACAAAACCGATAACAGCACCAAGTTTGTGTTTTACTTAGGCGGTGATGCCTATAGTGCCCCTGCAATACTCATTTCGGACGGTGAAGCCTCAAAACTCTATTACTTACATAGAGATTACTTAGGTTCTATAGTAATGCTCACCGATGAAGACGGCAACATTGCAGAAAGACGACATTTTGATCCTTGGGGACAACCCATAAAAGTGGAAGACGGGGCAGGAAAAGTGTTACAAGGTTTAACTTTATTAGATAGAGGTTTTACAGGACACGAACACCTGCAAACCGTAGGGCTTATCAATATGAATGCTCGTTTGTACGACCCTGCGTTACACCGTTTCTTACAACCCGATAACAACGTACAAGACCCTTTTAACACCCAGAATTTTAATAGGTATGGCTATTGCTTGAACAATCCGTTGGTGTATGTAGATGAGAATGGAGAGTTTATAGAGCTTATCTTTGGATTAGGTAACTTAATTGCGCGTTCCAAGGGAGGTAGTATAAATAACTTTTGGGATGGTGTAGGAGCTTTCTTTCAAGGATTTTTAGCAGGAGCTGTAGCAGGACCTAGTGTAATAACATCTATAACTTCGTTTAATCAGTTAGGTGTTGTGGTAGGAACGCTTGGGGGAATTTTCTATAATGATTGGACGATATTTAATAATTCTTCTAAAATAACTTTAGGAAGTTTTTATATAGATGAAAACAGAACCTTTATCGGAGGACTTTGGCAGGGAATTAGTAGATATACTTGGGAACATCCACAGACTGTTTTAGGCAATGATTTTTCTCAACTTAGAAATATTTTTGGACAAGTAGATAGAGTAGAATATCTTGGAGGGGCTACTTTCTCTATTAATGAAAAAAGTAAAAAAGAAGATGGTATTTCTATAGGAAACTTTATAAATATAAACATTAATGGTAAAATAGAAGGTGATTTTACCGAATATGTATTAACTCACCCTCTTTTTATGCACGAATACGGGCACTATATTGATAGCCAAACATTTGGATTGACATATATGCTTAATATAGCAATACCAAGTTTTTTTAGTGCAATGAGTGATGAAAAAGAAAATGGAATTTATAAGCATAACTATAGATGGTATGAGATGAATGCTAATAAAAATGCTAATAAATATTTCAATAAACATTATGGAAATAGAGTAAATCGGAGTTTATATGAACCTCCAAAATATACATATCCGAGAAAACGAAAAAAATGAGCTTATGAAAAGATTATATTTAACACTTATATCAATATTCTTCTCAGGATGTGAATTATATATGGATAAAGGGGAAGATGTTTTATATATAGAAAACAATAGCACTTATACTATAAGTGTTTATCCTGCAAAATTAGGATTTGATTTTCTATATCCTGATACCTTAATAACTATGAAATACAAACCTAATACATTAGAAAAATTAAAAACTAGTAGATTTGGAACAGAAGATTGGCAAGATGATTTTAAATCTTTTCCTAAAGATACTTTATCAATTTTTATTTTTAGTACTGATACCTTAAATAAATATAGCTGGGAAGAAGTACGTAGAGATTATAAAATACTAAAGCGGTATGACTTAAGTTATGAGGATTGTAAACTTTTGAAGTTTCGTGTCCCCTATCCTCCTACTCCTGCAATGTCACGAATGAAGATGTACCCTAAATATGGAAGGTAAAAGAGGTAGGAATGCACGAATACGGACACTATATAGATAGCCAAACATTTAGATTGACTTATATGCTTAATATAGCAATACCAAGTTTTTTTAGTGCAATGAGTGATGAAAAAGAAGATTATAAACACAGCTATATGGTATGAAATGAATGCTAATAAATATTTCAATAAACATTATGGAAATAGAGTAAATTGGAGTTTATATGAACCTTCATTGAATCATTTTCCAACTAAAAAACCTAAAAAGAAAAAAATATGAGAACAGTATATATTATATTTATATTTTTGTTACTCTTTAGTTGTGAGTGGCCTTATATGGATAGAATAGATCCTTTGTATATCAAAAATCAAAGCAATTGTGCAATAAGTATTTATCCAGCAAGAAGAGGTATTGATTTTGTATATCCAGATACATCAATAACCCTAAAATACAAACCTTATCCATTAGGTAGTTTCTTATCAACTAATTTTGCTTCTGCGGATTGGAAAGAAGAAATAGAGTTTCTCCCTAAAGATACTTTATCAATTTTTATTTTTAGTA
>NZ_KB291377.1:2046-3658 GCF_000318295.1 Capnocytophaga sp. oral taxon 326 str. F0382 | reverse complement strand
CCTATCCTCCTACTCCTGCAATGTCACGAATGAAAATGTACCCTAAATATGGAAGTTTATAATGAGAATGAATATGTTATATCTGTTTCTTTTCGTGTAGATTTCCGTACTGATTATAGTTCTATTTTAAAACAGATTGTTTCATTTTGTCTAAAAAAAGATTTATTGCTTATTGATGAAGAGCTGAAAGTAGTACCTTTAGATTTTGAAATCATAAATAAGTGTTTTGAAAACAGGAAAAGGATATGGCAACGATAGAACAAATAAAAGACTATAAAATATGCAATATAATAGAAGTAACTTTAGGAGGAATACTTTTAGAATTTCATTTAAACCTCAAACACTTGGACAGTGAAAAATCTATTAGTATCTCAGCTTCTGAAGAGGGAGAAACATTGCTTTTTTCAATAGGGAATTATTGGAAAGATAAGAACAATATTAAATATGAAGCATATACTATACAAAGAATAGATAGTGATTCCTCTTTATCAAAATTAATAGGAGATAAAATCACAAATATTGAGTTTGGCATAGGAAAAACTCTTTATACAGAAGAGCAAGTAATCTATTACATTATGTTGCAAACAAATGATAGTAAATGTCTATTCTTTAATAATGGTGATGAATGCGCCTATTCATTAGATAAAATAAATAAAATTTTAGCCGATGATATCTATGGTTACAAATGGGAAGAGATTCCTCCTTATTTAATTTAAAAGAGAATTTTTACTATGGTTTTTATTTGAACTGAAAAGAATGTGGTAGCTAAGAGATGTACGCTTTCAGCACAAGGAGATATTATTCACGTAAAATCAAAATTATGATGACAGGCAGGAAACAGTTACTTTTAGACTTAATTCTTTTAAGAGGTAAGCCCCAAGATATAAAAAAAGAACTTTCTAAATATTCTTGGGATAGTGTGTCACCTATTGTCAAAATAGATACACAGTCTATGATTTTTGTTTTAACAAAATACATCAAAGGGGATATATCAACTGATGAATTAGAAGAGTGGGCTAATCTGGTAGAATGTAGAGATGATATAGAAATTCCTTCGCTGATACAAGAATTTATTTTTGAGTTAGCTAATCCTGAAATAAATGGAGATATAACTAAGAAAAAAGTAAATGATTATGTAAAAGTTTTAGAATGTGAGAATATTTAAAAAATTATGAACATAACACTATTTTTGAAGGATACGAAAAGTATGATTATATCTTTTACGTAAATAATACATATCAAGTACGGGTACCAAATAATGAAAGAAAAGAAAAAATGTAAAGAATGATAAAATTTATTTTCTCTTGAATATACAATGCCTTTGGTGAACGTTCACATTGCTATTATGGTAATGCTGAAGTAGAAAAAGCCAAACGCCCAATGCTAAAACACTACAGCCACGACGGTAGTACAGAAATCGTATGTAACAAAACCGATAACAGCACCAAGTTTATACTTTACTTAGACGGTGATGCCTATAGTGCCCCTGCGATACTCATTTCGGACGGTGAAACGCAAAAACTCTATTACTCACATAGAGATTATTTAGGCTCTATAGTAATGCTCACTGATGAGAACGGCAATATAGCTGAAAGACGCCATTTTGACCCTT
>NZ_KB291377.1:0-2026 GCF_000318295.1 Capnocytophaga sp. oral taxon 326 str. F0382 | reverse complement strand
TATTAGACCGTGGTTTTACAGGACACGAACACCTACAAACCGTAGGCTTAATACATATGAACGGACGGTTATACGACCCTGCACTACACCGTTTCTTACAACCTGACAACTTTGTACAAGACCCTTTTAATACACAGAACTTTAATCGATATGGGTATTGCTTGAATAATCCGTTGATTTATAATGATAAGAATGGTGAGTTTTGGAACCTAATTATTGGAGCTGTTATTGGTGGAATTATTAATTGGGCTACACACGGAGCTAAGTTTTCAGCCCAAGGATTAGGATATTTTGGTGTTGGAGCACTCGCAGGAGCATTAAGTGCAGGTGTAATGGGTGGTACATCATCTGCATTAGCTGGTGGTGCTTTTAGTGCAGGATTTTTGGGATCCTCTTCTGCGGCTGCTGTATCCTCAAGTTTCTTTTCAGGTGCAGTTATAGGAGCTGCTTCTGGTCTTACAGGGGGAATAACCTCTGGAATAGGTAATAGTTTAGTCTCAGGTCAAAATATTGGACAAGCACTAAAAAATGGAATTAACGATGGATTAACAGGGGCTGCTTTCGGAGCTATAACAGGTGGTATAGCTGGTGGTATTGATGCTGTAATTGATGGAAGAAACTTTTGGAGAGGAGATAGAAAAATATTTGATGTAGATTTGCCTATCCCCCAAGTAAACCAAATAGGAGATTATGACTGTACTTATGCTTGTGCTGAGAGTATAGATAAGTATTATGGTAATAGTAGAACTCAAAGTTATTTTACTTCTTCTAACCCAAGTTCCACAGGACAAGGACTAACTAATCGAGAAATAGGTAGGATGTATGCTAATGCTGGTTATCGAACAGGTTCAATCTCTATAGATAAAGCTAACCCTGTAAATACAATTAGAGAAATAGCAAACAATATGAGCCAAAGAACAGCCGTATCACTAACTTACGATACGGGAATAAGGGCAATAGGAATGGGAGGACAGAAGTTTATTTTTGCACACGCTACGGTAATTAATAGAGTGAGACTTTATGATAGCGGTCGATTTATTATTAATGTTATGAACCCATCGTCTAATAGTAGTACAAATTCTTTTAGAACTCTTAATAATATGTTTTTAATTTTCAGTATACGTTGATATGCAAATAAAAATTACCTTTATACTATCTTTTGTTATCAATATCCTCTCTTTCTCACAAGAGAGCAATCCTTTTCATTATGACAAAAATATATATAAGGATTCTGCCCTTATATATCTAAAAAAAAATAATATAATAGATATTAATAAAGAAGATATCCTCTCAATTCCAGTTTTAGACCTACAAGGGAAAAAATATAAGTGTGGAGATATGATAGAAAAACTTATTTCTCTAAAAAAAGCTCCTAATTTTCAAATGCTTATAATAAAAAACAAGAATGAAATTCAATTTTTCCAGATGTTTGACTCATATTATAAACTAATGAATAATATTTCTTCTATATATGACCCTCCTATTATATTTGATTCAGAAAACATTGAAAAGAAGTTGATGGATTATCAATGTAAAAATCCTAATAATTTTATTTTTATTATACAACATTTTCACGGTTATTGGGTAATGAAAGAAGGTAAAATATTTAAGATTATAAATAGTAAATGGGGAATTAAAGAAATTGATGGAGATATTTTTTGGTGTGAGAACTATGGAGAAGAACTTACTAATGATATTACTCTCAATGGAGGAATAAAAGTAGGTAAGAAATATTTAACCTGTCCAAATTGTAAAATTAGAAAGAAAAGATAATTGAAAAAATGTATCTTTGCACCGTGATTTAAGTACATTGAAATATTATAGACACTAACTAAGCAAGGCACTTTGATGCCTGGGGCAAAGTGTTAAGCATCACTGACGGCAACGGCAACAAGTTAGATAAGTTGCTTCTTGACAGAGGTTATACAGGGCACGAACACCTGCAAACCGTAGGACTTATCCATATGAACGGACGGTTGTACGACCCTGCGCTACACCGTTTCTTACAACCCGATAACTTTGTACA
>NZ_KB291376.1:0-3980 GCF_000318295.1 Capnocytophaga sp. oral taxon 326 str. F0382 | reverse complement strand
ATGTTACACTTTTTGCCTTGCTCGTCGAGGGTGTTGGCTTCGATATAAAAGGCGGAACGCTGTGGGCGGTAGGCTTGGGCGATGATGGTTACGGCATCGGTGAAGGCGGGGTTATCAAATTCTTTGGCTACACGGGTGAGTTCTAACACGCGGGAGGCTTTTAGGTTGCCTTTTGCATCCTTTTTTAATAGGCGGTTGATAACGGTTACGAGTTTGGCGCTGTCGTCGTCTTTGGCGAGGGAGGCTATAAAATCACGGACTTTTTCGATGCCTGCATTTACGGTGTCATCCCAGTTGTCGATAACGCGGAAGCCGTAGGTGATGGTGTTGCCGTGCTTATCGGTAAAGGTGTGGCTTTGCTGGTCGCCTTTGACTTCGTAGACTTCGTTTTTGGTGTCTAACAAGATTTTGAGGGCTTCAAAAGTATGCAATTTCACCTCTGCCATTTGCTCGGAATAGGTTTGCAGCTTACCGATGATTTGTGGTATGGCTTCATTGACGAGGGCTTTGTATGCTTCGCGGTTTTCATTTTGTGCTTGCTCGCGGCGTTGTAGTTCGGCTTTGAGTTCGTTGGCTGTGAGTTTACTTAAATCTACTGTCATAATTGATAATTGTTATTTGTTAATATCCTGTTACTTTGGCTTTGTATAGCGGGTGTGCGGTTAGTGGTTGCCATTGTTCGTTGTCGTCTTGCCACTGTAGTTCTAAGGTGTTGGGTTCGTAGCGAAAGGCGGGTGGCAGCCAGCGCTTTCGCTCTATCCAACCTTGCAGCTCTTGGACTAAGGCGGGTACTTTGTCGGTTTTACCTGCGCGGTATTGGCAGGTTTGTAACCTTTGCTCGAAAGTGAGTATTTGTACGAAGGTGTCGAGCGATAGGGCTTCGGTGTATGCTAAAAATCTGCTTTTCATTGTTATTTTGTTATTAGTTTGCCGTATTTTTTGAGGTCTGCCCACCAAGTTACATTATCGCAGCTGATGCCTTGGGGGAGGTACCGCACGGGACGTTTTTGTTTTTTGGCGGTTTTGAGGAGCTCTTGTGCGTGCTCTCTCATTTTGCGATTGATGTAGTCGTAATCGCTGATTTCGTTAGGTTCTATTCTCATCTTGTGTTCGGTTTGTCTTCGCTTAGTGTTCGGTTAGTGTTCGGTGCGAGCCGCACGGGCGGTTATTTTCTTTAGGAGTACGCTGGGGTAGTAGTCTAAGATATTGACGGCATAAAGGCTGATAAGGTAAAGCATCTCTTCTGGGGTGTAGATGCTGATGTCTTGTCCATAGTGTCGGTGTATGGTTTGCTCGACAAGGGCGTACCATTGGTCGTCGTACCAGTTGATTAGTGTGTCGTGGGTGATGAGGGTTTTGAGTGTCCTCCCCCTGCCCCCTCCCAAGGAGGGGGTGCATAGGTGGATACACCAATCTATATAGAACTGATAGCGGAGGTTTTCGTACTGCAGGTAGGTGAGCCCTAATTGGTGGGCGAGGGCGTGGCGATAGGTGATTTGTTGGGGTATTGTATTCATAGGTGTTAGGGTGTTTTTAAGAGTTTAAATTCGCGTTCTTGGGCTTTTTCGGCTGAGATGAGATAGGGCTCTAACTCATTGGCTCCAGTACGTGTTTTTTCGATGTAGGCTCGGAAGTCTTTTACATAAATACGGTTTTGACTAAGCCAGTAGAATTTGTTGGCAACGGCTCCTTTTGGGTTCCCCTTGCTATCGGTTTGTGATATACCAATAAAAAGGGTGTTAGGAAATGCTTCAATGAGCTTATTGTATAGGCTTGCGGGCTTGCCGTCGAAACACTCTTGTATGCTGTCGATAAATACTATTTTAGGTTGTTGTGGGCGGTCCAGGCGTAGCATCATTTTATCTACATATTCTTTTTGCACGGTGTAGCGTTTTCGGTATTGCTTGAGCCCGTAGCGGTCGAGGTTTTCAATAAGTGATAGGCTGCCGCACTCTTCTAAGGAGTTGTATAGTACCTTTTCTTTTTGGCATAGCTCTTTCATTAGTTGTAGGGCATAAGTGGTTTTGCCGTGCCCTGAGTCGCCATAGATAAGGAGGCTGCCGCTTCGTTCTACCTTGCCGAGATGGTCTGTCCATTGGGGTGATAGGTCGATTGTTTTGTACTTTTTGCGCGCTAAGTCTTCATAGGTGTAGGCGCGGGGTATGATTGTTTTTTCGTTATTTTCCATCATTGAGTTGTTGTAGGCGTTGCTTTTCAATTTCGGTGCGTACTTTTCTGAGGCTCCCTGCAGTATTGGCGTACATTTGTGCAGGACTGATAGTTGAGCCATTGGCTTGGCTTACTTGGGCTATTTGGCTGAGTAGGAAGGCTTCGATGGCTTCTTTATCAGAAGGGGGACTTACACGGCTGTATTTGGAGCCGTAGCGGTCGAATATTTCGACATAGCCTACTTTTTTAATACCCTTATTACGGTCTATTTTAGCTTGTAACCCGTCTGCTCCCATCATATACCAACCGCAAACATATTCGGTAGCATTCCAAAGGCTTTTGAGTTCCAAAAAGGCGTGGTATTCGAGGTCGCCAGCTTCGTCTAAAATCACTAATGGGGTTTCAAGTTGTTTTAAATAGTAAACCAAATCTTCGTACACTTCGGCATATCGTCCTGTATAGGTAATGCCAAACTCTTGAGCGATTTTGCGTATAAGTTTTTGTTTGGTTTTTACTTGTGAGCAGTCGATATATACTGCATTTTTGTTTTTGCTTACATACACTTTGGCGGTGTGTGTTTTGCCTATACCTGCACGGTCGCATAGGATAGCCGAAAGCGAGCGTGTTTGGCAGGCGGTAAGCTGGCTGTAGATGTACTGAAAGGTTTCGGTTTCTACAGTTACCCAAGGAGCCTCGTCGCGGAGTTGCACTTGTAGTTTGCGGGCGATACTTATCCATTTGGCATCGGAGAGAACGCCATCGCGTTCGCCTTTCATTACACGGTTGTACTGGGCACCATTGATGCCAAGACTTTTGGCGTGGTGGGTGTCATAGCGGTAGTTTTGTCGGTTTTCGGCAATTGCTTGTACGATTTTTTCTTTTAGGGCTGTGGTTATCATAAGTCTAATAATGCTTTATTTATGGTTTCTACTTTTGTTTTGCTGTACTCTTGATAGTTGAGTGCGGGTTGTCTCGGTGTAGTCTACTGGTGTGTAGTCTACTTCGGTAGCGGTGGGTATGGGCGTGGTGAGGCTTCCTAAGCGGTTGAGCTTTTGCAGTGATTGGGCACGTACCAGTTGGTCGAACTGGGTAACATAGCTCATTGCTTCGGCATATTGTTGCTCATCGTGCTGAGTCCATTCGGCATTAGCACGGTTGAAGGTAGGCACAGGGCTACAAGTGCAAAGAAAGGCTCCGTTTTGGTATAAATATACTTCGGTAATACCGTCCTTATTAGGCAAGTAATAGGCTTCTACTTGGTAGTTGTTGGGGGATAATAAGGTAAGTACTTGCGGGTTGGGTAGTTGGTATTTTTGGTATTGTACGGTTACGTATTGGCTACGGCGTATGGTAGTAGTGGTGCATTTGCCTATGTATTGGGCTAAAAGAGCTCGGTTGAGTTGTGGCAAATTAGGGTTTACGTTCTCTAAAAATACCTCCAAACGTGTCTTACCAGGGAAGCGTTGTTGGTCAGGGTGGGGTTGGTTGTTGTATAGGGTTTGCTCTTGGAGTTCCATTGCCACAATATCATCATAAGAGGCTTTAGCTTCTTTGTAATTGTTGTTGAACTCGTCGAATATCTTCTGTTGCGTGGTGCGGTTGCTATCACGGCGGGCATAGTGGCGACCTACGTTTTGGTGTCTGTCTTTCTCAATGCCGTATTTTTTACCTCGTATCATTGTCTCGGCATACTTCTCTTGTGAGTTGGTAGCGTTACAGAACCGCACAAACGGAAATAGGTTGTTGGCTTTCAGTAGCCCGTCGGCAAACTCTCCCGTTAGGTGTCGTTCTACTTCTATCTGCATTGGAGT
>NZ_KB291375.1:0-16562 GCF_000318295.1 Capnocytophaga sp. oral taxon 326 str. F0382 | reverse complement strand
AAATCTTCTTGCGTTATGAATTGGTAAAAACCTACAAAAAAATCGTATCTCCTCGATTCTTTTAGTGTGAGCTAACCACTTTTTAAAATTTTAACCCTATTTTTTAATTATTAATTATAAAAAATGAGATTACTAAGTTTAACTTTCGCATTATTATGTAGTGCACAAGTGCTATTAGCACAACCTGAAAAGGAATTAGAAAAAGCAAATGAAATGTACAAAAACTTTGCTTATGTCGATGCTATTAGAATATACGAAAGTATTGCTAAAAAAGGATTTGTAAACCAAGAAATGCTAGAGAGCTTAGGTAATTCCTATTACTACAACGCCGAGTACAAAAAAGCACTCCCTTGGTACAAACAACTCTTTGAAAATCCAAATTACAAAGTAAAACCTGAGTATTACTATCGTTATGCACAAGTCCTAAAATCAGTAGGTAAGTATAATGATGCTGATAAAATGATGGCTAAGTTCGCCGAATTGACCGATGATAAAGATACCCGAGCAATACTTTTTGAAAAAAATAAAGATTATCAACAAGCTATACAAGAGAATTCAGGAAGATTTAAACTGAATCCTATAGCTTTAAATACAGAGTACTCTGAGTATGGACCATCTTTCTACGGTGATAAAATCGTATTTGCAGCAGCTACTAGCGGAAGAGCTTCTAAAGGCGGTGTCTCTCAATGGACAGGCGAAGGGTTCTACGACCTTTATGTAGCCGATCGCAACAAACAAAAATTGTCTAATAAGAAACCCTTCTCTGCTGCTATCAACACAAAATTCAACGAGTCTACTGCTGTTTTTACTAAAGATGGTAAAACAGTTTATTTTACTCGTAACAACTATGTAAATAAAAAATTAGGAACAGATAAGGATGATACCATTCTTCTAAAAATACTTCGCGCTACCAAAGGTAGTGATGGCGAGTGGGGTAATGTGGTAGAAGTGCCTTTCAATAGCGATCAATACAATGTGGCACACCCTGCCTTAAGCCCTGATGAAAAATATTTGTACTTTGCATCCGATATGGGAGGTACCTTAGGCGGATCTGATATTTTCCGAGTAGAAATTTTAGGAGATAACAAATACGGAAAACCTGAAAATTTAGGAAATCTAATCAATACCCCAGGACGCGAATCTTTCCCTTTCATCTCTAAAAACAACGTAATGTACTATTCATCTGATGGATTCCCTGGTTTAGGTGGTTTGGATATCTTCGCTGTAAAATTCTATGAAAATGGTACGACTTCTAAACCTATCAATATTGGTCGCCCAGGTAATAGTGCCGATGATGACTTCTGCTTTATAATGGATAGCGATTCTAAAATAGGCTTCCTCTCATCTAACCGCCCAGGAGGAAAAGGTAGAGATGATATTTATAGCTTCTTTGAAGAAAAACCTTTAGTTTTTGATTGTGAGAAAATGCTCAAAGGAGTCTTAAAAGATGCTAAAACGAATAATGTAATTGTTGATGGACTCATTATACTTTCTGATAGAACAATGAAAGAAGTCGCTAAACAAAAAACTAAAGAAGATGGTACTTTTGCTTTCAATGAGGTAGATTGTAAAGAATTGTATTACTACTTGCGTGGCGAAAAAGAAAAATATGAAACTGCTGAAGTGAAAGTAAACACCGATAAAGAAGGCGAAACATACTACGAAATGCTTCTCAAACCAAGAGAAGTCGCAATTTCTAAAAATACTGATTTAGCCAAAGTATTCAATATCAAAGAAATTTATTTCGATTTGAATAAGTCTGATATACGTCCTGATGCGGCCGTAGAACTCGCTAAGATAGTAGAGGTGATGAAACAGTATCCTAAGATGAAAGTTGATATCCGTTCTCACACCGATAGCCGCGCTTCCGATGCCTACAACTTAGCCTTGTCAGATAAACGCGCAAAATCTACCCTCGAATGGATAGTAAAACAAGGTATTGAACGTAAACGCCTAACAGCTAAAGGTTATGGCGAAACTCGTTTGGTAAATGGTTGCTCTAATGGTGTCCCTTGTACCGAAGAAGAACATCAAGCTAACCGCCGTAGCGAATTTATAGTAGTGAGTATGGAATAACAATGTTTGAATAACAAAAAAACTGTTTGGGAGACCAAGCAGTTTTTTTTATTACCTATAATTGCTAATTATGAATTATTTTTTATCTTTGCACCATTAAATTTGTTATTAAAAGAAATTAATAAACTTACAATGGGAGCATCACAAGATGAAATGTCCTTTTTAGACCATTTGGAAGCCTTGCGCTGGCATTTAATACGCGCTACTATAGCCGTCTTAATTGTGGGAGTAGTAGCTTTTGTATGTAAGGATTTTATCTTTCAAATTATTTTTGCTCCTAAAAATGGCGATTTTTTCACTTATAAAATGTTCTGCAAAATAGGGCACTTTTTTGGTTTTGAAAGCGCTTTCTGTGCCGAAAAACTCCCTTTTACCATCCAAAGCCGTACAATGGCAGGGCAGTTCTCAGCTCATATCTGGACGTCTATTTGGGCAGGAGTGATTATCGCATTCCCTTATGTGCTTTATGAAGTCTGGAAATTCATCAGCCCAGCATTGTATGAACACGAACGCAAGTTAGCACGAGGTTTTATCTTTATTGCTTCTTTGCTGTTTTTTATAGGCGTATTGTTTGGTTATTACCTTATAACACCGCTTTCAGTGAACTTTTTAGGGTCTTATTCGGTAAGCCCTGAGGTGAAAAATCAAATAGATATAGATTCATA
This sequence comes from Capnocytophaga sp. oral taxon 326 str. F0382, assembly GCF_000318295.1. Taxonomy (NCBI): domain Bacteria; kingdom Pseudomonadati; phylum Bacteroidota; class Flavobacteriia; order Flavobacteriales; family Flavobacteriaceae; genus Capnocytophaga; species Capnocytophaga sp. oral taxon 326. Next base: position 13,821 of record NZ_KB291375.1, on the reverse strand, counting down.
TATTTCAGTAGTACGCTCATCGGTCATTTCGTGTGGCATTGTTTTTGAACTGCCTATTGTCATTTATTTCCTTACTAAGCTGGGCGTTGTAACCCCTGTTTTTATGCGTAAGTATAGACGTCACGCTTTGATAGTAGTGCTCATAGTTGCCGCTATTATCACCCCCCCCGATGTAGCCAGCCAGATAATCGTCTCAATACCGATTATGCTCCTGTACGAAATAAGTATTTTTATTTCGGCTTATGTTTTAAAAAAAGAACAAAACAAGGTAATTTAATATTTTTTAATGGATTGTAATACCTACTTACAGCACTTACCCAACGTGAAAACGTTGAAACAGCTTTGCAAAGGCAGAGCCGTGTTAGACTGGATTATTTGTGGTCACGAGTTCGAAGTTTATCACACCTACTACAAAGCCAATGAAGAAGAATACGACGGCTATGAAGCCCAGTGGGGGCACGGCTTTGAAGATGAAGATGGCACATCGTTGTCATTCTATTTTATCGATAAAGCCTGCTTAATAGTACCCTCATCCAGCGCCGAAGACAGCAAAGGAGGCGATAACCACGATTTCGAGAAACGCATCCCCAAAGTGTTTTTGCCCTACTATCGTAAAAACTTCTCGCAAAGTGATATCCCTTTTGTGATATACTCTTTGGATGGTGAAACGTGGCAATGCGTGGAAAATTTTCCTGTGGAAGAACACATCGATAAATTTGAACACATAACTACTAACCCTGCAAAATACAAAGAATGGGCAGTAGATTATATGGGCGACGAAGGCTTCTTGCAAGAAGTGATGAGCGAACAAACTATTACCGATATTTACGAAGGAAAAGTGCTTACCGAGGAAATGGTCTATAGCATCGTAACCGAAGTGCACGACTGGGTAGATTTAGAAACTGAACTCAACGAAATGCCTTATCGCTTTTCGTTTTAACTATATGAAATTAGTAGTAAACAACATCATCAAAATATACAAAGGAAGAAAGGTTGTAAAAGGCGTTTCACTGGAAGTAAACCAAGGCGAAATCGTTGGACTCTTAGGCCCTAATGGCGCTGGTAAAACTACTTCCTTTTATATGATTGTGGGACTCATCAAACCCAATGGCGGTACGATCTTCTTGGATAATACCGATATTACCAATTATCCTATGTACAAACGCGCTCAAAGCGGTATTGGCTACTTGGCACAAGAAGCTTCGGTGTTTAGAAAGTTGAGCATTGAGGACAATATCAAAAGTGTATTGCAACTCACCAAACTCTCTAAAGCCGAACAACAACGCAAAACCGATGAGTTGATTGATGAATTTAGCTTGGGACATATCCGTAAAAACCGCGGCGACCTACTCTCAGGGGGAGAACGCCGCCGTACCGAAATTGCCCGGGCTTTGGCTACCAGTCCGAATTTTATCTTGCTCGACGAACCTTTTGCTGGGGTAGACCCTATTGCGGTGGAAGATATCCAACGCATTGTGGCTCAACTTAAAGATAAAAATATTGGTATCCTCATCACCGACCATAATGTGCAGGAAACTCTTGCTATTACCGATCGTACTTACTTGATGTTTGAAGGAGGAATCCTCAAATCAGGAGTGCCTGAAGATTTGGCTGCCGATGAGACGGTACGTAAAGTATACCTCGGAAAAAATTTTGAGTTAAGACGTAAGAAAAAACCAGAAGATGATGATAGTAATATGAATCAAGAATTGGAAAATGATAATCCCTGATTAACAGCGTATTGTCACTTTTGTGTCGCATCTCCCCTTTAAAAGATTATCGGCAATTGCCGAGTAAGTGAATTAGGAGGAAGTTTATAATCAACAAGTTAATTCAATCCTTGATAGGCATTAAATCAATAAACTAACGAATTGGCAAATCAATATATCAATAAATTGACAAGTGATATCGAAAAATACGGCTTTGGGGTGATAATGGTACCCCAAACTGATTACTTGCCATCTTTTGCTTATACAGTAGGTTTGTGGAAAAGCTACAAACACCCTGAGCTTATTACTTTAGGAATGCCAATAGATATACTCCATACCATACTCAATACGGTAGCGTTTGAAGGCGTAAAAAAAGGAAAATCTATAGAAATAGGTAAGAATTATCGTGGCGTATTAGAAAAACATCCCGTACAATTCTTAACAGTAGACAAGCGTAATATCCCTGATTATTTTGGACAAGCAATCAACTATTACCAAACAGCCGATTTCCCTGCATTACAATTGATATGGCCTGATGACAAAGGTGGTATTCCCTTATGAAACAAATTTTAGAGAAGATTTAATCTACTTGCAACCGTTATTAGATAGAAATGCCGATTTCAAATTTAGAGAAGACAAACTCCGCCCCGTATTTACAACATCCGCTTGGTTAGAAAGTCAAGAACCAATTGTAGATGTAATACACGATAAAGAAGGCTATTGGTTTTTCCTTCCCTTAGGAGAACCCGATTGGAAGATGGTGCCCTTGGAAGAATTAGTAAAAGCCGACCCTACTCTCAATGATGTTTTTAACCTCGATTATGGCGAAAGTGCTAATAGGGAGTTTATAGGAGGGCAATGGCAAAGAGATGTTTATGAAGGGTAGAAATGAATGTATAAATTTACCATTAAAAGACTGAAAAATATCGTTTCAGACTTTGGCAAAGTTGATTACCTTGAAAATCAACTACTCTTAGAGTGTGTTGTGTAGGAAAGCCAGCGATAGCTGGGTATGTGCTGCAAACGCCCGTATAAATAAAACTTTTTGCAAACGCCTTTAAAAAGTAAGTTTATTTATTCGCAATCTATTTTTGTTTGACTATAATATTAGAACAATTAACCCTATATAACACTCACTTTTGAGAATTGTCCCCCTTCGGGGGAACGGGGGATAAACTCCTAACAAACAAGAAAAACTAAAAACTATATATAATGAAAAATTTAGTAGACCGTTTTATTAAGTACATAAAAATAGACTCTCAGTCTAATCCTGAGAGTGAAACAACTCCTAGCACCAAAAAACAATGGAATATGGCAAACTTATTGGTAGAAGAATTGAAAGCCATTGGTTTGCAAGATGTAACAGTAGATGAAAACGCCTATGTAATGGCTACCTTGCCATCAAATGTAGATTACCCAGTACCTACCATTGGCTTTATCTCTCACTTCGATACCTCTCCTGACTTCTCTGGTGAAAACGTAAATCCACAATTTGTAGAAAATTACGATGGGGGTGATATCGTCCTCAACAAAGAACAAAACATAGTGTTATCACCTTCTTATTTTGAGGATTTGTTGCTCTACAAAGGCAATACCATTATCACAACTGATGGAACTACCCTTTTGGGAGCTGACGATAAGGCAGGTATTGCCGAAATCGTAACCGCTATGGAATACCTCGTGCAACACCCCGAAATCAAACACGGAAAAATACGCGTAGGCTTTACCCCTGATGAGGAAATAGGTCGTGGAGCTCATAAATTCGATGTCAAAAAATTCGCTGCCGACTGGGCTTATACAATGGATGGCGGACAAATTGGCGAACTTGAATACGAAAGTTTTAACGCAGCAGGAGCTAAAATACACTTCAAAGGGAAAAACGTGCATCCTGGTACTGCCAAAAACAAAATGATAAACTCAATGCTTGTAGCTACTCAGTTTATCAATGCGCTACCAGCCGACGAAATTCCAGCTCGCACCGAAGGTCGCGAAGGATTCTATCACATTACCGATATCTCTGGAGATGTAGAAAATACAGTAGTACAGCTTATCATCCGTGACCACGACCGCGACCTTTTCAATAAACGCAAAGCCGTAGTACAGCAAATTGTAGACGATTTGAACAAACAAATCCCTAATGTGGCAGTAGCCGAAATAAAAGACCAATATTACAATATGGGTGAAAAAATCAAACCTGTGATGCATATTGTAGAAGTAGCCGAACGCGCGATGAAAGAATTAGGTATTACCCCTATAACCAAACCTATCCGCGGTGGTACCGATGGTTCTCAACTTAGCTTTATGGGATTGCCTTGCCCTAATATCTTTGCAGGCGGACATAATTTCCACGGTAAATACGAATTTGTACCCGTAGAAAACCTCGAAAAAGCTACCGAAGTGATTATTCGCATTGCTGAATTAGTAGCAAAAAAATAAGATAATTAGCCAATCTGTCAATTAGCCAATGTGTTAATTGACAAATTGGCTAACTTGCTAATTAACTAATTGATAAATTAACTTATGCCTACAATATCACATAGAGCGCAAATATTGCCTCAGTCTCCTATCAGGAAACTCACTCCTTACGCCGAAAAAGCAGCTAAGGAAGGGAAAACTATTTACCACCTCAATATTGGTCAACCCGATATTAAAACCCCTGAAATAGCTATTCAGGCAGTCAAAGATTTTACCCCTAAGGTATTGGAATATACCAAAAGTGAGGGCATCAACTCTCTCAGAGAAAAGGTGGTCGAATACTACAAAAAACACGATATTAAGGTCAATAGCAATGATATCATCATTACCAATGGTGGCTCCGAAGCGCTTACCTATGTAATTGCTACTGTTGCCAATGCCGATGATGAAATTATCATTCCTGAACCTTATTATGCGAACTACATCAGCTTTTCAGAAGCCTTTGATGCTATATGTGTACCTATTACGTCTTCTTTTGATGATAACTTTGCCTTGCCTCCTATAGAAGAATTTGAGAAAAAGATAACGCCTAAAACCAAAGCTTTTCTCATTTGTAACCCAGGGAACCCTACAGGGTATTTGTATTCTAAAGAGGAAATTTTGCAATTGGCAGCAATAGCCAAAAAACACGATATTTTCCTTATTTTCGATGAGGTATACCGCGAGTTCGTGTACGATGGTGCTACCCATTATTCCATTATGCAAGTAGAAGGCATCGAACAAAATGCTATAATGATAGATTCGGTGTCTAAACGTTTTAGTATGTGTGGAGCACGCATCGGGTGGGTAGTCTCTAAGAATAAAGACGTGATGATGTCTGTTTTGAAGTTCGCTCAAGCACGCTTGTCTCCCCCTACTTATTCTCAAATAGGTGCAGAGCGCGCTTTTGATGTGCCCGACACTTACTTTGAAGAAGTATTAAAAGAATACACCCAACGTAGGAATGTGCTTATTGAGGAACTCCAAAAAGTAAAAGGGGTACGCGTATCAATGCCTAAAGGCGCTTTCTATTGTATAGCAGAACTACCTGTAGAAAACGCTGAAGATTTCAGTATATGGCTTTTAGACCATTTCTCAGTGAATAACGAAACAGTAATGTTAGCTCCTGCCGAAGGTTTTTATGCCACCAAAGGCTTAGGGCGTAACCAAGTGCGCATTGCTTATGTACTTGAAAAAGAAAAAATCGTAAAAGCAATTCACATATTAGCCGAAGCACTAAAAGAATATAATAATTCCTAATCCCTAATTTCTATTTCCTATTTCCTAACTCCTAAAAAGATAAATAGTTATATTTTTTAAGTTAAAAAAAAAACATAAAATTATTGCCATATCAAAAATATTTCGTACTTTTGAGGCGGAAAATTAAAAACAGACAATGTCAGTAAAGAAAATAGCAGTATTAACATCAGGAGGAGACGCTCCTGGTATGAACGCCGCCATTCGCTCAGTGGTACGTACTTGTGCTTACCACAATATCGAAGTGGTAGGTGTATATCGCGGCTATCAGGGAATGATAGAAGGCGATTTCGAACCAATGAACGCTCGTAGCGTTCGCGATATTATCAACAGAGGGGGTACTATCTTGAAATCTGCCCGCTCTAAAGACTTTAGAACTCCTGAAGGGCGCAAAGTAGCCTACGAAAAATTAAAAGCAGCAGGAGTAGATTCTTTAGTAGTAATAGGAGGTGATGGCTCTTTCACTGGAGCGCTCTTGTTCAACAAAGAATTTGGCTTCCCCGTAATGGGAATCCCTGGTACCATCGATAACGACATTTATGGTACTGATTTTACTTTAGGCTATGATACAGCTCTCAACACTGTAATTGAGGCTATCGATAAAATTAGAGATACAGCAAGCTCTCACAACCGCTTGTTCTTCATCGAAGTAATGGGGCGTGATGCAGGGCATATCGCTCTCAACTCTGGAGTAGGAGCAGGAGCTGAAGAGATCTTGATCCCAGAAGAGAATATAGGACTTAAAAAACTACTTGAATCTTTGGAAAAAAGTCGTATGACTGGTAAAACTTCTAGCTTGGTAGTGGTTGCCGAAGGCGATAAAATAGGTAAAAACGTATTCGAACTTAAAGAATACGTAGAACAACACCACCCCGATTACGATGTGCGTGTATCTGTATTAGGCCACATGCAACGGGGGGGGGCTCCTTCTTGCTTCGACCGCGTTTTAGCAAGCCGTATGGGAGTAAAAGCTGTAGAATCTCTCCTTGAAGGTAAATCTAACTATATGGTGGGTATACGTAACAATAAAATGGAACTCACCCCGCTTGAAAAAGCTATCAAAGGTAGTTCTAAAATAGATACAGAACTCCTCCGCGTAGCCGAAATAATGGCAACTTAGTAACGTCGTAACAAACTAAAATTAAATAACGAATAAATTAAATTTAACAGAATTATGTCAGTAAAAATTGGAATTAACGGTTTCGGACGTATTGGTCGTCTCGTATTCCGTGCTGCTTATGAAAGAGCCGACGTAGAAATCGTTGGTATTAACGACCTTTTGGATGTAGATTACATCGCTTACCTTTTGAAATACGATTCAGTTCACGGAACTTTTAAAGGTGATGTGAAAGTAGAAAATGGTCACTTAGTAGTAGATGGCAAAAAAGTGCGTATTACTGCTGAAAAAGACCCTAACAACCTTAAATGGAACGAAGTACACGCCGATGTAGTTGCTGAATGTACTGGTATCTTCACCACTTTGGAAAAAGCACAAGCTCACATCAATGCAGGTGCTAAAAAAGTAGTGATTTCTGCTCCATCAGCCGATGCTCCTATGTTTGTAATGGGTGTGAACCACAAAACAGTAAAACCTACTGATACTATCGTGTCTAACGCTTCTTGTACAACTAACTGTTTGGCGCCTATCGCTAAAGTATTGAACGATAACTTCGGTATCGAAGAAGCCCTAATGACTACAGTTCACGCTACAACTGCTACTCAGTTAACAGTAGACGGTCCTTCTAAAAAAGATTGGAGAGGTGGACGTTCAGCTCTTTGCAACATCATTCCTTCAACCACAGGTGCTGCTAAAGCTGTAGGTAAAGTAATTCCTGAACTCAACGGTAAACTTACCGGTATGGCTTTCCGCGTACCTACTGCCGATGTTTCAGTTGTTGATTTGACTTTCCGTACTAAAAAACCAACTACACTTGAAGAAATCAACGCTGCTATGAAAAAAGCATCTGAAGGTGAATTGAAAGGTATCCTTGGATACACTGAAGATTTGGTTGTTTCTCAAGACTTCGTAGGTTGCAAAAATACATCTATTTTCGATGCTAAAGCTGGTATCGGCTTGAGTGCTAACTTCTTCAAAGTAGTTTCTTGGTACGATAACGAAACTGGTTATTCAAACAAATTAGTAGATTTAGCTCAACACGTTGCTAAATTGTAATTCTTAAAAAAGGTGAGTTGCCCAACTTAGGGGTAAACTCACCTTTTTTTAATAAAATAATAATAATTTAAAAACCGAAACGATATGATTTTAATTGTAGACAGTGGTGCTACTAAGGCCGATTGGACTGCCTTAAACAGCAAAGGTGAAAAAATATTTTTTACGCAAACTTTAGGTTTGAACCCCGAAGTACTTACAGAAGAAATTCTCGTAGAGCGTATTACCACCAATTACCAATTGTTTGAAAACAGAAATTCAGTATCCGAAATTTATTTCTATGGTGCTGGTTGTGGTACTGAACGCATCCGTTACTTTGTAGAACGTAGCTTAGCAACTATCTTCAAAAACGCTAAAATAGAAGTAAAAGAAGATACTTATGCTGCTGTGTTTGCTACTACAGCCCCCTCCGATAAAGCTATTGTATGTATCTTAGGTACAGGTGCTAACTGTTCTTATTGGAATGGTAAAGAATTATACCAAGCAGTAGATTCATTAGGCTATATTTTGATGGACGAATCAAGTGGAAACTTCTATGGCAAACGCTTGATTATCGACTATTACTTCAAGAAAATGCCTGCTGACCTCGTGCAAAAATTTGAAAACCAATATGAATTGGGCTCTGATGTAATTAAAAACCACTTGTACAAAATGCCTAACCCTAATAGTTACTTGGCTACTTTTGCAAAATTTGTGGTTGAAAACAAAAATCACGAATATTGCCGCGATATGGTGAGAAAAGGTATGCAACTATTTGTAGACCACTGGATTTCTCAATATGAAGATCGCTACGAAGTGCCTATCAACTTTGTGGGTAGTATCGCTTTCTTCCTCCAAGATATCTTGGAAGAAGTATTAGCTGAAAACAATCTTAAATTAGGAACTGTACTTAGAAAACCAATCGATGGGTTGGTAGCTTTCCACGTAAACAAATTCTTTTAATAACAAATAAAATATAAAAGAAAAAAAGACACTCACTATATCTATAGTGGGTGTCTCTTTTTAATTTTAAAACAATCCATAAAGAAGTCCATCTATTTTATTGATAATATCACCTAAATCTTCAGGGTTGTTTACAAAATCAATATTGTCTACTTCTATAATCAGTAGTTTCCCTTTATCATAGCCCTTTATCCACTGTTCATATCGTTGGTTGAGGCGGTTTAGATAGTCTATTGAGATTGTATTTTCGTAATCCCGACCGCGTTTTTGTATTTGGTTTACCAAATTCGGTACTGAACTTCTGAGGTAAATCAGTAGATCTGGAGGGAGAACTAAGCGTTCCATTAGAGCGAACAGCGATTTATAATTGTCGAAATCACGAGAACTCATCAGCCCCATTTCGTGTAAGTTAGGAGCAAAAATATGAGCATCTTCGTAGATAGTACGATCCTGAATAATATCGTTGCCCTTTTCTCTAAAATCCAAAATCTGTCGGAAGCGACTGTTTAGAAAGTATATTTGTAAATTAAAACTCCAGCGCTCCATTTGGTGATAAAAGTCGTCTAAATAAGGGTTGTCTACCACATCTTCAAAGTGGGCTTCCCATTGGTAGTGTTTAGCTAATAGGGAGGTAAGTGTCGTTTTGCCTGCACCTATATTTCCTGCAATGGCTATGTGCATTTTTTAGATTGATTTTATTCAGTTTCTTCTTCGTTTATACTTTTAATCCAAGAGGTATTTTTGATTTGTTGAATTATAAAAGAACTTTGAATATTAGAAATAATTTCCATTTTAGAAAGTTTCTGTACAACAAATTTCTGATAATCTTCCATATCGTTGAGTATAACTTTCAGGAGGAAATCGTAACTACCTGCCATATACGAGGCTTCAAGCACTTCGTCAAGATTACTAATGTATTTCTCAAATTCTTCAAATAGTTGTCCGCTGTGTCTCAAAAGTTTTACTTGGCAGTAAGCTATCAGCCTTTTCCCAAGGGCTTTAGGGTCAGCAACAGCAACATATTTTTGAATAACACCTGTATTTTCCATCCGTTTAATACGTTCGTGAACAGGAGTAATTGATAAACCTACTTTTTCAGATAGACTTTTAACCGATTGTTTGCTATCTTTTTGTAGTTCATCTAAGATTTTTAAATCTATGCGGTCTAATTGATACATAATATTTGAATTTGATGCGGTAAAATTAAGAATTTTTTTGATATAAAACTGAACATTAGAGAAAATATTTTTGCTATCTTTTTGTAAAATGCTCAAATACAGCTAAAAAATAAAAATAAATACTAAGGTGATTTTTCTATTTGCTATCTATGAATTAGTGATTTTTTCTAAATCAATATAATTTTCCAGAATTGAGAGGTTTGATATCAAGGGTAACTTTTTTCATTGTAGCTTCAAGTAGAAAAAATCTAATATTTGTATTTAATTTTGTCTATTTCGTTTAAAAATTGTAGTTTTGCAATTGCTATCTAAACAATAATATTATTTTATATGGAAGAAATAGATTACAAATTTGTACATAAAGATTTTAGAATCAACGGTTTCCCTATTGATAGAGAACGCTTAATCATTTTAGCAGTAGCCTATGTAAAGGATGGCTTGCCTTACCGTAAAGCGGTAGGAAGATTTCTTTTGGATTGGCTTGATAATAAAGATTATATCGAAGCTACAACCTCAGGATCAACAGGTATCCCTAAACAAATTCAACTTAAAAAACAAGGAATGGTAAACTCTGCTTTGGCTACAGGTGAATATCTAAACCTTTCACCCAAAGACCGTGCTCTGTTGTGTCTGCCAGCCGATTTTATCGCAGGAAAAATGATGCTCATTCGTGCAATTGTTCTGGGCTTGCACCTCGATATTATCAGACCTTCATCTATGCCGCTATCGCTCACCAATAAAAATTACGATTTCTGTGCAATGATTCCTTTACAAGCAGCAAAATCTCTTACCGATTTACCTCGTGTAAAAAAACTAATTTTAGGCGGAGCTTCTATTGATGGTGAGTTAGAAGCTAAATTACAGAATATTTCTACCGAAGTATACTCTTCTTACGGAATGACCGAAACCATTTCGCATATTGCGATGCGTAAGGTAAATCACACCGAGGAACACGAAACTACTTACAAGGCAATGCCTAATGTGATTTTCACCCAAGACGACCGCCATTGCTTAGTAATTAATGCTCCTTTAATTGCCGATCACCCTGTAGTTACAAACGATATGGTAAACCTTATCTCTCACAATGAGTTTGAGTGGTTAGGACGTTTCGATAATATCATCAACTCTGGCGGTTTTAAGGTCTTCCCTGAAAGTGTAGAACGCAAAATCAAAAAGTATATCAAGGGAGATTACTTTATTACCAAAGAACCTGATGATGAATTAGGACAGCGCGCTGTGTTATATGTACAAGGCGATGAAAAAGATTACCCTACTTTAGCTCACGATATCTATATGGATAAAGATATGCTAAAGTACGAAGTACCTCGCCAAATCTATTTCGTTCCTGAATTTGTATATACTGATAATCAAAAGTTAAGAAGGGACGAAACCGTTAAAAAATACAAAAAATAAGAATGAAACTCAAGAGATTTATCCCTTACCTATTGCCCTATAAACAACAGGCGTTTCTGAATATATTTTTTAATATACTCTACTCACTTTTCAGCGCCTTATCGTTTGTCGCACTGATTCCTATGCTCGATGTCCTTTTTGGCAAAACGCAACCTATGTTCCAAGAACCTGTCTATTCAGGAAATTTATTAGATCTGGGTAGTTATGGCAAAGCCTATTTGAACTATAAAGTAGGTGCACTAGCAGGCGAGAATACCATTTGGGCATTAGCAATTGTGATTGCTTTGGTGCTTTCTCTTTTCTTGCTAAAAAATTTATTCAGTTATTTAGCTTCTTTTTTTATTACCTATCTTCGTAATGGGGTACTTAAAGATTTGCGCAATAATCTGTATAAAAAAGTAGTCAATCAGCCAATAGCTTTCTTTTCCGATCAACGCAAGGGTGATATAATGTCCCGTATGATAGGCGATGTAAACGAAGTACAAAACTCTATGCTTTCAGCATTAGAATCGTTTATACGTGAGCCTCTTACCATCATATTTTCTATTTTAGTAATGTTAGGCATCAGCGTAAAACTCACTCTGTTTACTTTTATATTTATTCCTATTGCAGCAGCTATCATTTCTAAAATAGGTAAATCTCTTAAAAAGAACTCTATAGCAGTACAACAAGAACAAGGGCGATTTCTTTCTCTCATAGAAGAAACTATAGGCGGATTGCGTGTCATCAAAGCATTCAATGCCGAAAGTATATTCTCCAAGCGATTTGCCGACTCTAGCCAAACCTTTAACCGATTAAGCAACAAGGTAATGAATAGACAAAACTTAGGATCCCCTATGAGTGAGTTCCTCGGTATCTTGATGATTGCTATATTGTTGTGGTTCGGTGGTTCTCTGGTGTTGGTCGACAAAACTTTAGAGGGAACTCAGTTCATCGCTTTTATGGGCTTGGCTTATAATATCCTCACACCTGCTAAAGCTATCAGCAAAGCTTCTTACGATATGCGCCGCGGAAATGCTGCTGCCGAGCGTATCTTGGAAATACTCGATTACGAAAACCCCATCAAAGAACGTGAAAACGCTGTGGTGATAAAAAATTTTACTACAGCTATCACCTTAAAAGAGGTTACTTTTGCTTATGCTGAACAACCCGTACTCTCCCATTTTTCGTTAGAAGTGCCTAAAGGAAAAACAGTAGCTTTAGTAGGGCAATCAGGGAGTGGAAAAAGTACTATTGCTAACCTAATCACTCGTTTTTACGATGTAAACGAAGGTGCAATCCTCATCGATGGAGTGGATGTAAAAGATATGCAAACCACTTCCTTGCGCAAACTTATAGGGGTAGTGTCGCAGGACTCTATACTCTTCAATGATACCATAAAGAACAACCTACTGATAGGTAAACCCGATGCTACCGATGAGGAACTTATAACAGCAGCCAAAATCGCCAACGCCTATGAGTTTATAAACGACTTGCCTGAAGGTTTTGAAACTAATATAGGTGATGCAGGTAGCAAATTGAGCGGTGGACAAAAACAGCGCTTGAGTATTGCCCGTGCAGTACTGAAAAATCCCCCTATAATGGTACTCGACGAAGCTACTTCAGCACTCGATACCGAAAGTGAACGATTGGTGCAAAACGCTTTAGAGAATATGATGAAACACCGTACCTCTATAGTTATTGCTCACCGCCTTTCCACTATACAAAATGCCGACTTGATTGTCGTGATGCAAAAAGGACGTATCGTAGAACAAGGTACCCACAGCGAACTAATACAAAAAAATGGTATGTACAAACGATTAGTAGAAATGCAAACCATTGAGTAATACCATAATCAACTAATTGATTATTAGTTATGAAACAGACAATTTTAGGGGCAATAGCAGGAGATGTGATCGGTTCAGTATACGAATTTAATAACACACGAACTACTGATTTTCCACTATTTAAAAGAGAAACAGCCTTTACCGATGATACAGTAATGACTATTGCCATAGCCGATGCGATTCTTCACAATAAGGATTTTGCTCAAACAATATTAGACTATGGTAAGCGTTATCCAAATAGAGGTTATGGAATAAGTTTTTTTAAGTGGTTAGCACACGATACCCCCGCACCACCCTACAATAGTTGGGGGAACGGTTCGGCAATGCGTGTAAGTGCGGTGGGTTTTGCTTATAATGATTTAGATAAAGTACTTAAAAAAGCAGAAAAAACAGCAGTAGTAACACACAATCACCCAGAGGGTATCAAAGGAGCACAAGCTACAGCAGCTGCTATTTTTCTGGCACGAACAGGTAAAAATAAAGCTGAGATAAAAGCTTATATAGAGCAAAAGTTTGGATATGATTTAGATTTTACCCTTGATGAAATACGCCCTACTTTTCCATTTGACGAAAGTTGTCAAGGTACAGTACCCCAGTCAATTGTTGCCTTTTTGGAGAGCACAGACTATGATAGCGCTATACGATTAGCAATTTCATTAGGTGGTGATAGCGATACCATTGCTTGTATAACAGGAGGTATAGCAATAGCTTATTATAAGGAGATGTCACAAGTTATAGTAGATAAAATACGTAGAGAATATTTACCTACTGCTTTTGTTACTATTATTGATGAGTTCGACTTAGTTTTTAATAACTAATAATGAAGTATAAATGTGCAAAAAATATTTCCCATATTTTCTTGCACTTTTCAT
>NZ_KB291374.1:2122-20124 GCF_000318295.1 Capnocytophaga sp. oral taxon 326 str. F0382 | reverse complement strand
CTATTAAAAATAAACTAATAAGTAATAATTTCATTTTTTGTTTTTTCATTTGTTTTTTAAGATATTTATGCAATATAAAATAGAATTTACCTTTGTGTTATTATTTTTATTCCATTAACTTGATGATCAAAAAATTTAATTGAGGTGTCAAAGTATTTTCAGAGCGCAAATACATGAAATTATTTAGACACCTCAATTAGTTTATTTAGGGGTTAGGGGGATTAGAATTTTTAGTTGTAATTAACGGTTTTTACGATATTGTCGTGGTCGTAAGTTTCTTCAGAGGTGAGTCGACCAGCTTGGTTATAGTATTTCCAAACACCCTCTTTTCTGTTGTTTTTATAAGTACCTTCTTCAGTGATTTTACCATTAGGATAATAGATAACGCTTTTTCCGTTTTTCTTACCGTCCTTATAGGGTATTTCAGAATATAACTTACCATTGGAATGATAGGTTTTATACAAAACGAGCTCACCATTTTCTTTCAAAAGTTCTTTTGACAAATAGCCTTCTCTTTGGTAATACTTTTGAGAGCCATCTTCTTTACCTTCTTTGTAAGTGTGTTCTTCGGAGAGTTTGCCATTATCGTAATATATGCGCAGGGTGTAATTTTTTTCGCCTTTGTAATCAGATTCTGATTGCAACCACTCGGCATCGTCATCCCAGAGTTGCCATTTGCCCCAAGGCTTTCCGTCCTTGTAATTTTTGAGGGATATGAGTTTTCCTTTATCGTTGTAATACTTCCAAGTACCGTCGTTTTTACCGTTCTTGTAGTGTTCCTCGGCGGTGAGTTTACCTTCATCATTATAGCGTTTGTAAGCACCATTGATGCGCCCCTCTACAAAGGTTGCTTCGTAATAGGCGCCGCCGCTCATCACTACTTTATAAGCCCCGTCAAGAGGTTCATCGGTAGTGTAGAGTTTAAAAAACTTCTCACCTGCAAATACTTGCTGACGGACATCTCTTTCAGGGAGTAGTTTTTGGGCAAATGAGATGTTGACAAACAGCAAACTAATGGATAAAAATAGAGATTTCATATTTTTCAATTAACAATTAACAATTAAAAATTAACAATCAGTAAATATGTTGAATGAGATTATCTTACCATTATATCAATTTTCCCTTTCAATTTCTTAGTCTTAGCCTCTATGTTTATTATACCTGCTTTTTCACCTGCTTGCACCATCATTACTAATTTTCCGTTGAAAAGATGCATCTTAGGCAAGTGGAATTGATCAGTACAAGTAGGGTCACCATTGGCACCTGCTTTATAAAAGCCAGCTCCTTTAACGGTGAAAGTTACCAAATCGTTTACAGTAGGGCATAGATTGCCGTCTTTATCTACCGCTTCTATAGTGATAAAAGCAAGTGTATCACTATTAGGGGTGAGTTCTGTTTTGCTTTCAGTGCTGAGGCGCAAAGCATAAGGCTTACCAGCGGTACGGATTTCTTTTTCGGCTACTGCCTTACCATTGTCATCATAGGTTACTACTTTCACAGTACCAGGTTCGTACTTAGTATCCATCCACATTAGGCGGTAACGTTTCTGACGTTCTAAATCTGAAGGATTGCCGTCTTTTTCTTCCTCTTCTAATTTTATAGAGAGGTCTTTAGTGCGTTTTCCTTGACTTTTGCCATTGATAAACAATTCGGCAGAAGGATAATTAGTATAAACGAAGATAGGAGTTACTTCACCTTCGCGCCCTTCCCAATTCCAATGAGGGAGGATATGTAAGGTTTCGGCTTCCTTATTCCAATGTGAGCGGTAGAGATAGAAACGGTCTTTGGGTAGTCCTGCCAAATCTACTGCTCCAAAATAGGAACTATGTGAGGACCATTCTACATAGTAAGGAGTAGGTTCGCCGAGATAGTCGAAGCCTGTCCAAATGAACTCGCCTACGGTATAAGGCAAATCCTCTTGATGTATCCAGTCGTCTTCGGGCAAGTTTGACCAACCGCAGTGTTCTACGTCATAAGATGACGATTGCATATCGGGGTATTTAGCCATTGATTTGCGTTCTACGGGGAATTTGTACACCCCGCGTGAACTCACTGTTGAAGCGGTTTCACTACCCAAAATAAGCTGTTGTGGCAACTTGCGGTAAGCTTCTTTGTACTTAAACGGACGGTAGTTGAAGCCCATTAGTTGCATCGTTGCTGCCATATTGTTTTTAAGTACATCGTGGGGTCTATCCATACCATTGCTCACGGGGCGGGTAGTATCGTATTTTTTGATGATATCTTGCAAATAGCGCGCTACTTGCGAGCCACTTTCTACGCTCTGTTCTTCTACCTCATTACCGATGAACCACATTAGCACGCTAGGGTTGTTGCGGTAGTGTTTTACAAGGTTCGTAAGGTCTTTTTCAGCCCAGTCTTTGAAGTACAAGTGATAACCGTTTTCCACTTTGGGGATAGCCCATTCGTCGAAACTTTCTACCGCGAGTAGCATACCCATTTCATCGGCAGCGCGCACATATTCAGGGGCGGGCATATTGTGCGAGGTGCGGATAGCATTTACGCCCATATCCTGCATCATACGTATTTGTCGGCGTATAGCACTCTCATTTACCGCAGCACCCAGCGCCCCTAAATCGTGGTGCATACACACCCCTTGAATTTTGATTTTGCGTCCGTTGAGGTACAGACCATCATTAGGTTTGAGTTCAATAGAGCGCACTCCAAAGGTAGTGGTTACCTCATCTTTTACAGTATCACCTTCATAGAGCTTAGTAACCGCTTTGTAGAGGTAAGGTTTGCCGATGTCCCACAAACGAGGATTATCAATATACAATTCTGCTGAAATCTTATCGGTAGTGTAAGGAGTCGCTTTGGTATTAGCATACGCTACTCTTTCACCTTGATTGTTGAAAATAACAGTTTCTGCTGCAACAGAAGTCTTCTTATCAGCTACAAACTCAGTATTTACTACTACTTTGGCGAAGTTATTTGTTATTTCGGGGGGGGTAATCTGTACGCCCCAAATAGGGATATGCGTCTTATTTTTAGTGATGATATGCACATTGCGGTACAAACCTGCCCCTGGATACCAACGAGACATCTGGGTAAGGTTGTTGAGTCGCACTGCCAAAGTGTTGTTATTAGCTTTTACGTAAGGAGTAATATCCAAGAAGAAAGTGTTGTAGCCATTGTGCCATTCACCCGCTTTTTGTCCGTTTACAAAAACTTCGGGGTTACTCATCGCCCCATCGAACTGTACAAACACTTGCTTATCGGACGTAAGTTCAGGCACGTTGAACTGCGTGCGGTACCAGCCTACGCCTACAAAAGGCAATCCGCCAGTACGCCCTGTATGTTCAATAGCTGCTTTTTGTCCGTCCTGCTTGATGGCAGTGCGCTGGATATCGTTTTCCATATCAAAAGGACCGTAGATAGCCCAATCGTGAGGCACGGTTACGCGTTGCCATTTGGCATCGTTGTAGTTAGTTTGCGAGAACACTGGTTTGTCTTCACGCGTAAATTTCCACCCTTTTTGGAGGGTTTGTTCTTGAGTCCAGCTATTTATAGTCGTCAGTGACATCAATAGTAAAAGGTTGATTTTGTTCATTTTTATAAATCAGTAGTTTTTAATCGGAGTTCTGGAAGCTTCTTATAGCTTTCGTTTATCTTTTCACTCCTCACTTATTTCAATTCACTTCAATTTTTGAAATAGTTACAGAGTTTGCTTTCATTTGTTTCCCGTTGAGGAGGGAAAATGAAAATTCAAGGTGATGATTATTTCCAATCCAACGACTTCCAAATTCTGCACCTTGTCCTTGAATGCCATTGCTCCAAGGCTGCAAAACCTGTCCATCGGTGGTTCTCGCTTGCACATAAACTTTTCCTGTTGGTTTGGAGTTGGCATCAGACTTTGTCAATAACAAGTTTACATACAACACCGTGTTACCTCCATCTCCTCCCCATCGCTCTTGAGCTATTTTGGCAGTAATTCCATTTTGGGTGAGTTCTCGAGTGCCTTCTGGGAACTCTTTACCACTCCCTTTATCATCGTCTTTTCCACAAGAAACTAAGGTAACTGCTGAGCATAGTAGTAATAATGCAAACGTTACGCTTATCAGCTTTTTCATTTTTATGATGTTTTTTTTAAATTATTAATTCTGCAAATATAAGGATTTATTTTTTACTTACAAGTTTTTGATTTTTGCTTTCTCGCATAAAATCACAAACTTTTATAGAAGTCGCCATTCCTCACTACCTCTAAAAATTGTGGTATGTTATGATACCAAAAAGCTACTTTATGTCCTCTAAACGTTATTTCGATATTGCCATCATCAGTGGTGTGTGCTGAAAGTAGAGCTTTACGTATATCTTTCTCAAATGTAGCGTGAGATGATTTTTCATTAGGAATATAAGCTATTAATTTTTCATTGCTTTTCTTTTCATAATAATATGATGCTAAGAGAGGCAACAAGTGAGCAATCGCAGCATCTGTTTTGTTTTGTGCTTCATAAATATCCACTAAATCAAGGAAAATGCGTTCGTTATCTTTTTTTACAGTGGTAGCACTTCTGTCTTCATAAGGGGTATCGTACAAGGCTTTCAAGAAATACTTTTCAGCCATTGGGTAGTCCTTATTACCATAGTAGATATCAGCTAATGAGTGGGCTGCCAAATGGGCGATATTGCGCAGGTCATATACATACCACTTATTTTCTGAGGTTTCTTTTATTTTCAAATCAGCGAGGTAAACAAGGTCATTTTGTACTAACCTAATATTCTCTCTATCTAAAGGTTCTTCTTCCTTCAGTTTGTTATAAATATCTACCAGTTTTTGGTCTTTTTTATAGGTAGGGTCGCTTTTGAGAAGGTCTTTGAGCAGCGTAATTAATTCGTTTATACGTTTGTTGTGATACAGAGGGAAATCGGTTTTGTCAATTGTAGAAGAGGTGTTTCGTTTTTGCTGAATTTCACTTTGGGCTTCAGGAGAAAGTAGTTTTTTATCAAAGATATACAATTTGAAAATAGCCTTACCCATATTGCGGAGGTGTGTATTAGCTACGGCTAATCCATAAACATAGTCGCCTTTGCTTCTAAAAAAAGTACTATGACGTTTATTTTCAATCAAAATATCACCTGTATTAATTTCAAATTTCTTAGTCTTATAGTTTAAATATTGGTATTTTACGTGGTTAAAGTAGGCCGATTTCTGTATCTTGCTTCTTTCGTTTTTCAGAAATTGTTGTATATATTGTTCTCTTCCTGCAGGGTCTTCTTGGTCTTCTATGCTAAAAGCATTGAAACTTATATTGATAGAACTTACATCAAACTTTGCGGGATAATATACCACACGGTTTTTCTCATTAAGTACATCCATACAAATACCCGCTTTGTCTTCCCATAATTCACCCTCACTAATAGGTTTGGCACTGAGGTAATTAGCAAAAAAATCATCAACAGGGGCTTTAATTTTTTGGTCGTCAATACGTGCTTTGATGAACTTCTGAATGGTATCCAAGATTACTTTCCGTTGTCCCCAACTAAAAGAACAACAAAATAGTGCTAAGAAAATGATGCATTTTTTCATATCGTTTATTTGTATTATTTATGTTTCCTTGTCGTGCTACGACCTACCGCTTTCAGTTTCTTAAAAAACGTTTCCTCTCTCTCGGCTATAGCGTACAACTGTTGTGAGAGGGCATTATAGACATCGGCTTGGGTACTGCGGTTCTTGTATACACGGGCGATGGCTACTGCAAAATCGCGCCACGCATCGCCGATATCGGTAATTTCTTTAGAGAGTTCTATTAAGGCATCGTTTTTCAGGAGTTTGCCGGCTTCTTGCAAGAAAGCGCCATAGATAAACCTAAAACCTGCACCCCCAGTGCCTATCTCTTCCTGCATACGTATCAGCTGGGCGAGGTAGTGATTGGTAGTTTTCGCACCTTTCTTGCGGTACCATTTCAGAATATCCTTACTGACTGTCTTGATGCCCGCCACACCCACTATGGGCACAGGAGCGAGCATCGTACTGCACGTTTGCTTGATACCCTTCCATATTGCCTTTTCTAATGAAAGTTCCTTAGGCAGATGAGTGGGGTAATACAAATGTCCTTTAGGAGCTAACACTCCACTGGGGAAGCGCACTTTGGTGAGTTCTTCAGGGGTAAGTGTGGTAACGTGCGGAATCACAGGGTCGCTGACGAGGTACTTGCCGTCCTCTTTGCCATAAACTACTAAGTTATGCGCGTTGAAATGAAAGCGGTATTCATCGGGGAAATAAGGCAAGTTGAACACCCCTACTTGCAAACCTGTAGGGATACCTTTTGCGAGATTGTCGTCGAGGGCTTGTTGTGCCTTTTCGGGGGAAGAAAACTTTTGGCGTTTTACCTTAAAACCTAATCTTTTAGCTACTTTGCTAAAGATATGCCCCGGCATCGTGCGGTAGCTAATAGCGGGAGCTTCATTGACTTTTATCCAAGGAAAATAGAAGAACAAGAGTCCGGAGCCAATACCAAAAACCATAGGCTCACTCAGCTGAACGCCATTGAAATATAACAAATTAGAGGCAACACCATTTTCACAGTGCGCCGATTGTCGATGTTTAAAATCTATTGTTGCCATATAAAATCGGGCAAAGATAGGAGATAATTAGCAAATTAGCAAATTAGCAAATTAGCAAATTAGTAAATTAGCAAATGGAAAAATTAGGCAATTTGCAGATGAGCCAATTATGTTAGGACAATTCTACCATCAAGTGCTTTTTTTTAAAAAATCTATCCTTTTTTATCAAAAACACCTATTACAATCCCTATAAAAATCTATAACAATTAACATTTCCTTTAGTCTCTCTCTGAAAAACCGCATTTTACAACCTATAAACTTAAAATTATAAAAAAAATTCTCAGAAAAATTTGGTAGTATTCAAAAAAATATATTAATTTTACGCCGAATTTAATTGACTTACCTAAAAGCCAACAACTTGACTTTTCCGTAGCCAGAATACCAAACATTATGAACGACCCACTTTTACTACCCTACCTCCCTGTTATTCAGGGAAGACATCAGCACTTTATCGATGTCCTTCATAGAGTGCAAGGGGACGCTTCGCGCCTCGCCGATGCTTGTAATTCGCACCTCTATTACGGTCTGCACCGTACTCATACAGAATGGGTGCTACGTGAGTGGGCTCCAAATGCAACAGCTATCTTTCTTCTTTGCGATAGCAACGACTGGCAAAAAAACAATCACTTTTCATTTACTAAAATCAACGACCAAGACTGGGAATTGCGCCTCCCTGCTAATATCCTCCGCCACGAAATGCTCTACAAACTACTTGTGGAATGGGAAGGAGGTAGTGGCGAACGCCTCCCCTCACATACAACCCGCGCTGTGCAGGACGATTATACCAAAGTGTTTTCTGCCCAAGTGTGGTGCCCCGAGCACCCCTACCACTGGCAACACCCTCGCCCCAAAGCCGCCCCACATCCGCTTATCTACGAAGCACATATAGGGATGAGTACTGAACACCAGCGCGTGAGTACTTTTATAGAGTTCCGCCTCTATGTACTCCCCCGTATCGCCGCTTTGGGCTACAACACCCTCCAGCTGATGGCAATACAAGAACACCCTTACTACGGTTCTTTTGGCTATCAGGTGGCTAACTTCTTTGCGGTGAGTTCGCGCTTTGGCACCCCCGAAGAACTCAAAGAACTCATCGATACTGCCCACGGCTTAGGCATACGTGTACTGCTTGATATTGTACACTCGCATTCGGTGAGCAATGAGGCAGAAGGGCTCAGCTGCTTCGACGGTACCGACTATCTTTACTTCCACCGCGGTGAGCGCGGTAAACACCCCGCTTGGGATTCTCGCTGTTTCGACTATGGTAAGCCCCAAGTACTCAACTTCTTACTCTCTAACTGCAAATACTGGCTTGAAGAGTTCCGCTTCGACGGTTTCCGTTTTGACGGCGTTACCAGTATGATTTATTACGATCACGGTTTGGGCAAAGCCTTTACCAATTATAGTTTCTATTATGATGGCAATGAGGACGACGACGCTTTGGTGTATCTCGCTCTCGCTAACCAACTTATACACGAGCTCTACCCCGAAGCGCTCACCATTGCCGAAGAAATGAGCGGATTGCCCGGCCTTGCCTCGCCTATTGCCGAAAAAGGCGTAGGCTTCGATTACAAACTGAGTATGGGTATTCCCGATTATTGGATTAAGCTCCTCAAAGAAGTCCCCGATGAGCAATGGCACGTAGGCAATATCTATTACGAACTGACTAACAAACGCGCCGAAGAACGCACCATCAGTTATGCCGAAAGCCACGATCAAGCCCTCGTAGGTGATAAAACGATATTTTTCTGGCTCACTGATAAGGAAGTGTATACGGGTATGAGCGTGTTCGACCACAGTCTCATTATCGACCGTGCGATGGCACTCCACAAGATGATACGTTTGGTAACTCTTGGTACCGCAGGTGGGGGATACCTCAACTTTATGGGCAACGAATGGGGACACCCTGAGTGGATTGACTTTCCGCGCCAAGGTAATGGTTGGAGCTATGCCCACGCACGCAGGCTATGGAGTTTGGTAGACGACTCTAACTTAAAGTTTAAATACCTCAACGCTTTTGATAGCGCGATGATACACTTTGCCACCGATAGTAAGTTCCTAAACCGAGAACCCCATATATTGGTGCGCGACATCGAGCGACAGCTACTCATATTCGAGCGAAGTGGTTACTTATTTGTTTTCAGTTTTAACCCCACTACCTCTTACACGGATTATCAGTTTGATGTGCCAGCAGGCAAGTACACAACGGTACTGAATACTGATAACCCCGCCTTTGGAGGCGACAACCGCATCGATGAAAGCGTAGAGCATTTTACGCAGTACACCGGCAAGGAGAATTTGCTGTCGTTGTATATACCAGCGAGAATTGGCTTTATATTGAAATTAGCAGATTAGAAAATTAGAAAATGGGTGCGCCTCACGTAAAGTGTGAGTTTGTAGCTCTGTTTATTAAGAATCAAAGAAACTACACAATTAGGGGAAATAATACAAACCTAAAAAACAGAATTATGTTTTCAAAATCATCAAACCTATTAACACAAGCTGATATTAAATCCCTAGAAGAAATAGTAGGATATAGCTTGCCCACCGACTTTATAAATCAATACCTTCATTTCAATGGAGGGGTTGCAGATAAAACTCATTTTTATGTGGAAGATGATGATGGGTATGTAGAAGTGAGTTTTTTCATTCCTATAAAGTACCCAAGTACTGATTTAGGCAATATAGATATCGCTACAAGCTATAGTCATCTTGTTAGTAAAGGAATTCCTAATAAATACCTTCCTTTTGCTGTAGATTGGGGGGGAAATCTTTTTTCAATAGATTTGGAAACAAACAAAATCGTTTTGTTATTGATGGATTTGGGAGATTTTACAGAGGAATCTATCAAATACTTAACAAAAGGGTTCCTAAACTTTATGAAGGCGTTAGAGGAAGAAGGTGATGATGAAGAAGATCTCTGAAATCCAAGTGTAGCTTGGTACTAAAATCCGTGGCACAAATACATTATAAAAAGAAATATCCGTGAAGAAATCTGTGAGATTCGTGAAATCTGTGTGAGATATTCCAGCAAAGCTGGCAAAGTATATACTACAACCTAAATTGTAAATTATTAATCGTAAATTGTTAATTGAAATATGTGTTATCTATCATTCAAAAAAGACCAGTTAATTAACCTTGAGTATTCTCTCGATAGAGAGTTTCTCGGTACTAACCGCGGTGGAGGTTACTGCTCCTCTACCCTTGTATTTTGCAACACCCGTAAATACCACGGGCTACTCGTCGTACCTATCGAAAAGTTCAGAGGTAAAAACTATGTGATGCTCTCATCTCTCGACGAAACAATCCTACAACACGGACGCGACTTCAACTTTGGCGTTCATAAGTACGAAGGCACTTATGAACCTCGCGGACATAAGTATATCGTGGATATTTCTTACGAAAAAGCCTTTGCCATCACTTATCAAGTAGGTGGTGTCGTGCTCAAAAAAGAAATCTTGATGGTACACAATGCTCCACAAGTACTCATCCGCTATACTTTGGAGGACGCTCATTCAGCTACACTCTTGCGCTTGAACCCCCTATTGGCATTCCGCGATATCCATTCGCTTAGCAAGCAAAACCCTGTGGCTAACACCCAAGTAGAAGTGGTTGATGGTGGCGTGCGTACCAAGTTGTACCCTGAGTTTCCTTACTTGTATATGCAGCTCAGCAAACCCGCTAATTTTGGTGGCGCTGCCTACTGGAACAACAACATCTATTACACCAAAGAAAAAGAACGCGGCTACGACTTCCAAGAAGATTTGTTGAGTGTCGGAGCTTTTGAGGTAAGTCTCAAAAAAGGCGAAAGCATTGTCTTTTCTGCCAGCTTAGAGGAAGCCAATCCTAAAAACCTCGCAAAGGACTTTACCAAATTCCTCAAAGAACGCGCCGACCGCAATTCGTTTGAAGAATGCTTGCAATACACCGCCTCTCAGTTTATCATTCACAAGGCAGGCCAAACACGCATCAAGGCGGGTTATCACTGGTACGACAGCACCACCCGCGATACCTTTATCGCACTCCCTGGTATCGCTCTTTCAGGCAGTACCGCCAAAATATTTGAAGAAGTACTACAATCAGCCCTCAAATATTGCTATAATGGACGTTTTGCCCGCGACATCAGCACCCACGTGGTGAACCCTGTGTTTGATGCCGACACCTCGTTGTGGTTCTTCTGGACACTCCAACAATACGAAAAAGAAACCACAAGAACAAAAAAACAAATCTGGAAAGAGTACGGCGAAACCCTCAAAGCTATCCTCAACACCTTCAAAAGTCGTGAGCACAAAACAATGCGTATGGACGACAACGGACTTATATGGAGTGACGATCTCAGCCGTCCGCTTACTTGGTTCAACGCCGAAAACAACTACGGAGCTATCGTACCCCGCAATGGGTATGTAGTGGAGGTGAATGCCTTGTGGTACAATGCCGTATGTTATGCTTTGGCTTTAGCCGAAGATGTAAAGGACAAAACTTTCTTATCCGAATGGGGCACTATGCCCGAAACTATTGCCGAGAGCTTCAATCAAATATTTTGGATTGAAAGCGAAAAATACTTAGCCGATTACGCTAACCGCACTCAGCAAAACACCGAAGTACGCCCTAATCAGCTACTCGCTTGTGCCCTCGATTATTCACCACTCACCGAAAAACGCCAACGCAAAGTGTTAGCGATTATCACTCAAGAGTTGCTCACTCCCAAAGGCTTGCGCAGTTTGTCACCCGAGAGTCCACGTTACGAAGGTGAGAGTGTAGGTAATGTATTTGTGAGAGATAAAGCTACTTTCAACGGTTCAGTACATCCTTGGTTTGTAGGGTTCTATGTAGAAGCGAACCTCAAACTCTTTGGCGATAGCTACATCCCTGATGGCAAAGCTTTCTTAGAAAATTTTGAAGAAGAAATCAACACTCACGGTGTCGGACTCATTTCTGCCATTTACGACGGTAATCCACCATTCCACCCCCGTGGTTGTATTTCCAACGCCAAAAACGTTGCCGAAATATTGCGCGCTCAATGGCTGCTTTCAGACAAGAAGTAAGAGGTATGGCAAAAAATAAAACTATTAGTGTACAAGGATTTGATATTGTATGGTATGAAGCTAATTACAACGATTATATTTCTCTTACTGATATAGCTCGCTATAAAGATGCTGAACATACAGACGACATCATAAAGAATTGGCTTAGAAATCGCAACACGATTGAACTATTGGGTTTTTGGGAAAGCATTTACAATCCTAATTTTAAACCCGTCGAATTCGACGGGTTTAGAAAACAAGCGGGACTAAATAGCTTTGTAATGACACCTAAAAAATGGATAGAGAGTACCAATGCTATTGGTATTGTATCCAAATCAGGAAGATACGGAGGAACATTTGCCCATAAAGATATTGCTTTAGAATTTGCTTCGTGGATTTCAATTGAATTTAAACTCTATATTATCAAAGAGTTTCAACGTTTAAAAGAAAACGAAACAAGTCAGTTAAAATTAAAATGGAATCTACAACGGACCTTGTCTAAAATCAATTATCATATTCACACTGACGCTATTAGAGATAATTTGATTCCAAAAGAAATTACTAAACAACAAGCTAATTTTGTTTATGCTGACGAAGCCGATTTACTGAATGTAGCCCTTTTTGGACTTACCGCTAAAGAATGGAGAGAAAGTAATCCTGACAAAAAAGGAAATGTACGAGATTATGCTTCTTTAGAACAATTAGTAGTTTTAAGTAATATGGAAAGTATTAATGCCTTACTTATAGAACAAGGAATTGTTCCTTCGGAAATACTTAAAGAACTCAATAAAGTTGCTATTACTCAAATGAAATCTTTAGTAAAGAACAAAGCAATTAAACAGTTGAATTAAAACAACACCCTTCTTGTCCCCTCCATAGAGGAGAGTTGGGAAAAGATAAATATAAAAGCGTATGAAGAATGCAAGAGTATTAATGTTTGGATGGGAATTTCCCCCTCATATCAGTGGGGGATTAGGAACAGCCTGCTTGGGTATCGCCCAAGGATTGGCTAAAAACGGCGTACAAGTGCTGTTTGTAATGCCAAAAGCCTCTGGTGATGAGGATGGCAGCGTGGCGAAAATTATCAATGCCAGCGATGTAGAGATGTTGCAAAACACCGAAAAGATTGAAGATTTCTGGAAACACATCAACTTTATGGAGATAGGCTCAAACCTCGTGCCTTACCTCGACCCCGAAACCTTCGCCCGCGAACGCGATGCCTACCTCAAAGAGGGCGAACACCGCGAGCGCATTTCGTATCACAACAAATTTCAGTTTTCGGGTAAATACGGCGCCAACCTAATGGAAGAAGTGTACCGTTATGCCTTAGTAGCAGGCACTGTTGCCCAACGCTATGAGTTCGACGTAATTCACGCCCACGACTGGCTTACTTATAGTGCGGGTATCATCGCCAAGAAGATTTCGGGCAAACCCCTTATCGTACACGTACACGCTACCGAGTACGACCGCGGGGGCGAGTACAACCGTAATACTTTGGTTTACGACATCGAAAAACGCGGTATGGAAGCTGCCGATAGGGTGGTAACCGTGAGTAACTGGACACGCAATATCGTCATTGAAAAATACGGTATCCCTGCCGAAAAAGTGATTACCGTACACAATGCTGTTGATTTCAAAACCGAAACCGATGCCAAAGAAGAACGCGGCGTGAAAGATAAAATCGTTACTTTCTTAGGGCGTATCACCCTGCAAAAAGGCCCTGAGTACTTTGTAGAGGCAGCTGCCAAAGTGATGAAACGTATGCCTAACGTGCGCTTTGTAATGGCTGGTAGTGGTGAAAAGATGAACCCCTTAGTGCGCCGTGTAGCACAATTAGGATTGGGCACCCGCTTCCACTTTACAGGGTTCCTCAGAGGTAACGATGTACAGCGTATGTTCCAATACAGCGATGTGTATGTAATGCCCTCAGTATCCGAGCCTTTTGGAATTTCTCCTTTGGAAGCAATGCGCTCAGGCGTGCCTACAATTATCTCCAAACAATCGGGGGTAGCTGAGGTTTTACACCACGCTATCAAAGTAGATTATTGGGATATCAACGCCCTTGCGGATGCTATCTATGGCATTTTAGCTTACCCTACACTTGCTCATTATATGCAACGCGAGGGCTACGACGAGGTAAACCGACTCAAATGGGAAAATGCCTCTTTAAAACTTAAAAACATTTACGAATCTTTAATATAAAACCAACGATGAAAAAGTCTATTTGTATCTATTTCCAAATCCATCACCCCGAACGTCTTAGAAAATATCAATTCTTTGACATAGGTAAGAAACACAACTATTTCGATAATTACGCCAAGCGTTCAGAGCTTGAAGATTTAGCCGAACATTGCTATTTGCCTGCCAATGCCCTCTTGTTAGAACTCATCAAAAAACACGAAGGCAAGTTCAAAGTTGCGTTTTCTATCACAGGAAGTGCTATCGACCAGCTCGAAATGCACACACCTGAGGTGATACGCTCTTTCCAAGAACTCGCCCAAACCGGTAGTGTAGAGTTTCTGGCAGAGACTTATTCGCATTCGTTGGCTTCACTTTCTGAAGATACCGATGAGTTTGAGCAACAGGTAAAACGCCACAGCACTACTATCAAACAGCTTTTTGGCAAAAAACCTGTAACTTTCCGCAATACTTCTCTTATCTATTCCGATAAAATAGGTGAACGCGTAGCAAAACTCGGTTTTAAAACAATGCTCACCGATGGCGCTAAGCACGTATTAGGTTGGAAGAGCCCCAATTTCGTTTATAAAAATGCTCTCGACGAAAATCTCAACCTCTTGCTCAAAAACAGCAAGCTAAGTGATGATATCGCCAATCGTTTTTCTGATAGAAACTGGAGTGAATACCCCCTCACTTCCGAAAAATACGTCTCTTGGGTAGAAAGCAGTTTGCAAGATACTGAAGTGCTCAACCTCTTTATGAACTACGAAGTTATAGGGTATTACAACAATGCTCAAAGCGGCATTTTCGACTTCTTGCGTTACTTCATAGAAAATATGTTAGCAAACCCTAACTATCAGTTTTTGTTACCCAAAGAAGTAGCCAAAAAGCACCCCGCTAAAGATGTATTGCATGTGCCCTACCCTATTTCGTGGACAGACGAAGAGCGCGACACCACCTCTTGGCTCGGTAACGAATTGCAAAAAGAAGCTTTTAACGAGCTCTTTAAAGTACAACCTTTGGTAAGAAAGAAAAAGAATGCCGACCTCATTGAAGATTACAGTCGATTGCAAGGTAGCGAGCATTTCTATTTTATGCGTACTAAACTCTTTTCAGGCGCCGATTATCACAAGTACCTCCTACCTTACGATTCGCCCTACGAAGCTTTCATCAATTATATGAATGTGCTCAGCGATTTTATTGAAAGAGTAAAAAATTAGGTATTAGGACAGCTGAAAGATTTAATAATAATTTAAAAACAGACAAAATGAAAAATGCAGAAAAGAAGAGGAAAAGCAATTTCTTTGAAGGGATTGTTTCCGAAGAATTGAATGAACTGTCTGGAACTACAAGAGTTGCCGAGACAAACCCCGACGAAATGTCTACTGGACATTTAGGCAGTGAAGATTTTCTTTACTCGACCCCATTTAATGAGAAAGCGAATTCTATCACTAAAAACGTCGATAGCGACTTGGTGGAGAATCTTATCTTCACTTCATAGTAAAAAGCCCCTCGCGCAAGCAGGGGCTTTTTTATGATAAAAAACTTCGTCAAAGTTTGTAGCTCAAAAGGCTTTTAGAACTCTGACGAAGTTAAAATTGTAATTAAGTTTGAGAGCGATACTTTTAGTAATGTTGTTATAGTAAGCTATAGGTTATCACTCTATTGACCTATATACCTACGTTTATAGTGTGTTTCATAGGCAAACCATTTATCATTCTTGCGCTACAAAGGTAATACTTTCTTATTTACTTGTCAAGAGAATTAACATTTTTAACCTTCTGTATGGATAATATTAAGAAGACTTCGGGGCGTCCTTCTGTTAGTAGTTGTCTTGTGAGAAAAATAGCAAATTAGCAAAATTAGTAGAAAACTTAGCGGAAGTTTGTGAAATTCATTTAATTTTCTTTCTTTTGCGGTGAAAAGCTATTAAAACTCTAATCGGTATCGCAGTGAAGGCTATCACAATTTTCTTTCTCAAAATGTGTGACGATGTATTCTATCGGGTGAAATGAGGTAGGCAACAAAGCTATAAATGAATGATAGCCAGCGGAGGTGCTTATTAAAAATTAGAAAAACAAAACATCATTAAATATGAATATAGATAAAACCATTGAAAAATTAGGAGGAATAGTTCCTCTTTACCCTAAAAAACAAACTTGTCCTAACGAAGATTATTGGGCAAAAGTAGAAAAATTAGTTGGAGAGCAAATACCTATTGTTTATAAGAATTTTGCTACTAAATATGGGGTATCGACTCCTAATAATTTATTGAAAATAGAGCCTTTTTCAGAAGAAGCTGAATATCAACATCCAGAGGATATAGATATTCCTAATTACACTTTTGAAGAAACAAGTTTGAGTGTTTTTTTTGGAAAAGGAACTGACTACGACCTTGTTAAAACATTGAAAGAATTTAAAAAGAGAATGCCTGCCAAATTCTTGCCAATAGCAGATGATGGAATGGGGAATCTAATTGTTTTGTGTTTAGATTCAACAAACTTTGGAAAAGTATATTTTTGGGATGCTAATGTAGAATGGGATGAAGAAGATTATTTAGAAGAAACAGGTAAGATGATGCCCGAAGAAGCTAAATTTCAAAATTTATGGCTTATAGGCTTGAGTTTTGAGAATTTTTGGGAAAGGCTTTCAATTGATGAATGGGAGTAGTAAACTTGCCATTCATTTGGCTTTTACAAAAGGTGTTAGTTGTAATGGGAAAAAGATTATATTTCTAAAAGATGTTACATATAAGAAATAAAATACGTAAAGAATATAGCCTATTATATGATAAAGGGTATAGAAATGAACTTGTTGAGGATGGAGGTTTGTTGTTTTCATCCTTGACCTGTAGCCATCCAGAAGTAGGGCTTATCTTTAATTTTTCAATAGAGAAAGGTGTTTTATCAATAGCAGTTACAACAAAAGAACTATTAGAGAAAAAGGTTTCCTTTGACTTTTTCTATGTTTTAAAAGTTCTATATCCAGAGAAAAGATTTGAAGAAATAAAAGAACTTTCTTACCAAGAGGAGGTAGCAGCAAATTTGCTAAAAGTAGAGGAACTATTTAGTGAAAAGCAAATTTGTAGTACTATAGAGAAACTTACTTATGCAATAAAAGAATATTCAAAAGTGAGATTCACATAAACAATTAATATAATGAGTAAATTAACAAAACAAGAACGGAGATATAGGCTACAAGGAAGTCTATAAACTTAAGCTAACAAACAATGACTTAAGTCTAAAATCTAAAAACATTTAGCTGTAGAATATACAATTAAAACATAGACTATGATTCATATCGAAAAAGGGAAGATTGACACATTTCAAGTGGGAGATTTCTCCGATAAAACAAGGGTAGAAACTAACACTCTTACATTTTTCTTTGAAATAGAAAACAAACGTATTCAAACTATTTCTGTTCGTGATGTAAAAGAGATTGAAGTATATGGCAAAGTGGTTACAGTAGCTACTCTTGATACGATTGTACAAGAAAAGCCTATTATAGATGGTGACTTCTATATTTATCCCAACTTACAGCTGTCTTTGTACATTGATTTTAAAAACAAAATCTTTGCGCAAGTATTAGTTTTTGATAGTTCATTAGTAGATTTATACATTCCAAAAGAAAATAAACTGATAGAAGATAGCTTGCTGAGGTGTTCTGATGTATTGGAATTAAATCCTTTTGAAGCGGTTAATCAATTTACATTTAATACTACCTTAGAGGATTTTCAAAAGGAATACCACCTTACCTCAACACCTGTTGAAGGAATAGGAGGGAAGAAAATATTTGAAAGTACTTCTTTATTGTTTGAATTTTACAATCAGCTGCTTTGTAGTATATATGTAAAAACACCTCATTTATTTGATAAAATACTCGTAAAAGATTATGATTTGAATAATGATAAAGACATAAAAAGACTTATAAGCACTGAAAAAGTATTATATCACGGTCATTGGATAGTTATACCTGCTTTAGGAATTAGTTTTGAAAGAGATAACTTAACAAAGTTGTGTTTTTACAATGAATATGTAGCTCCTTTTTGGGAAAACATACACCGACCGATTACAAGTTGGTAATGTGTCAAAAAAATCTTTAGTACATTTAAAATGTTGTACTCTAAAGAGAAGCGTTTTTAAATCCTTATTGATAAGGTACGAGTGACAAGCTCTTATTATAGTAGAGGCTGTCCGAAAAGTCTAAAAATTGCTTTTG